>SLFE01000230.1 GCA_007124415.1 Waddliaceae bacterium
CGGTCCTGACGTCAAAAGGGCGGGGCGCCGATATTATGATTCCTATGGCCATACCTTCATTCGGCGGGATGGTCATTGTTATGATTACGATTTTTATCGTCCCGGTCTTGTACAGTATGAAGGAAGAGTTTCATTTGAAGCGGAAAAAGAAAACCTGATCGTGCACGCGTCGCACCTCATGCAATGCCGTCCTTCGGGGGTCGGGTCGTAGCAGCTGAAGGTCAGGTCGATTGGAACACTCATCTCTTCGGCCTTTTCCCTGATTTCTTGTTTGGTCATATGGATGAGGGGAGCGGTAAGCTTTGGCGCCTCTCGTGAGGCTGTATTCAGCAGGTTTTGAAAGGCGGCTATGTACTCAGGGGAGCAGTCGGGATAGCCGAACTTGTCGTGGGCGTTGGGGCCGAAGTGAATTTCTTTTGCCCCAATCATTTCGGCCTGACCGAGCGCGAAGGAGAGAAAAATGGTGTTTCTTGCGGGAACGTAGGTCGGGGAGGCGCCGCCTTGCTCAATTTCGGCAAGGGTTCTGTCTTTTGGAATCGGGGCGTTTGAAACAAGGCTGGATGCGACGGCTCGGGGATCGATTTGAAAAACGCGGTGCAGGGCGCCATAATGGTCTGCAAGCTTTTGCGCGTATTTCAGTTCCACTTTGTGCCTTTGTCCGTAGTCGAAGCTTAAGGCAAGAACTTTTTTTCCCTCTTCTTTGGTCATCGCCAATATGAGGGCAGAGTCTAGCCCTCCGCTTAGCAAAACTATTGTGTCAACCGCTTGCATCACACCCCCTTTGTAGCCGGATCCCAGATGAATTTGTGGAGCTGGAGGTTGAGGCGGACGCCGAGCTTGTCGCGGAGGATCCATTCGGTCAGTTTTTTGGCGTCCATTTCGTTGAATACGGGCGAGAAAAGGACTGCGCGGCATTTTGAGAGGAGGTTGTATTTTCTGACGATGTCTTTTGCGTAGAGGTAGTCGTTTTCGTCTGCGATCACAAACTTCACTTCGTCGTTTTTTTTGATTCGGTTCATGTTGGCCCAGTCGTTTTTGCTGCTCATGCCGCTTCCTGGGCATTTGATATCCAAAATAATAGATACTCTCGGATCGACATCATTGATAGCAAGCGAACCTCCGGTTTCTAGGCTGACTGCGAGGTTTTTATCGCAAAGAGCTGTCATCAGATGATGGACGTTTTCTTGAAGGAGCGGCTCGCCTCCTGTGATGCAGACATGCCCGACTCCCTGATTTTCAATATGTTGGATGATTTCGGCGAGGGGTTTGGGGTCTCCTCTGCCGAACGAATAGGGGGTGTCGCACCATACGCAGCGCAGGTTGCAGGCCGCGAGTCTGACGAAGACTGTCGGGAGACCGGCAAAGGTGCTTTCACCTTGAACGCTTGTAAAAATTTCTGTAAGATTCAGTGTCATAGAGCGTTTTATATTAAGACGTTCTGTTATTAATTAAAAGTCTTAAAAAAAAACTTTTTATTCATTATGATGAAGATCACGATGGGAGGAGTTTATGTCGGTGCCGGTTAAAAGAGTTGCGGTTACGGGGGGAGCGGGAAATATCTGCTATTCCCTTCTTTTTCGTATTGCCAATGGCGATCTGCTTGGCAAGAATACGCCAATAGCTTTGCATATTTTGGATATTCCCGAAGCGATTGACGCGCTTGAAGGGGTGAGGATGGAGTTGGAGGATTGCGCGTTTCCTCTTCTCAAGGAAATACGCATCGGAACCGATCCTGAAATTATGTTTCAAATGGTTGATTACGCTATTTTAGTTGGCGCTAAGCCGCGCGGACCGGGAATGGAAAGAAAAGATCTTCTCCACGAAAACGGGAAGATTTTTATCGAACAGGGGCGGGCGCTGAACAATTCCGCTTCGAAGGATGTAAAAGTGCTTGTAGTGGGCAACCCCTGCAACACAAATTGCTTGATCGCGATGCATAACGCTCCGAGAATTCCGAAAAAGAATTTTATGGCTATGACCAGGCTGGATCAAAACAGGGCTGTTTCCCTTCTTGCCTATAAAGCCAATGCAGAAGCTTCGGAGGTGTCGAATGTGGCCATTTGGGGCAACCATTCGGCCACCCAGGTCCCTGATTTCGTCAACGCAAAAATACGGGGCCATGCCACTATGGAGCTGATCCCCGATCGCAATTGGCTTGAAAACGATTTTTTCCTGATAGTTCAGCAGCGGGGCGCGGCGGTTATTAAACAGAGGGGCAAGTCTTCAGCGGCGTCGGCGGCTAACGCCGTGATCGATTCGATTCAAAGCCTTCATGAAGAAACCTCTGAGGACGACTGGTTTTCTCTGGCTGTTTGCAGCGACGGCAATCCGTATGGGATCGCCGAGGACCTGATTTTTTCATTTCCCTGCCGCTCCGACGGCGACGGCGGTTATGAGATCGTTCCCGATGTTTATTGGGACGACTTTCTCAAGGAAAAAATCAAGGAGACGGAAAAAGAATTGTTGAAAGAAAAGTCCGAGGTTGAAGAACTTCTCACAAAAAAGGTGTGACTAATGAGTGAAATTTTATACGAAATCACTTCCGAAAATCTCGAAACCGGCATGAGGGGTTATCCTGTCGGCTACTGTATCACCTCGTCGGTCGATCCGGAAAAAGGGCTGTTTTATGCCGGCCAGCCTCTTGTCGATATGGCATACTGGGATCCTGAGCGGGTGATTTATCTCATCTACCATGGAACGGAAGGCTCTGAGAGCGAAGTTGACGAGTTCTCAAGCAAGCTTCAGGAAAGAAGCAAGCTGAATCCGAAAACGGCCGAAGCGATACAGCGCCTCCCAAGAGAGGGGCACCCGATGAAGCTTTTTTCCTGCGCTCTTCTGATTACGCAAATGTTTGAAGGGACCGACGATTATAAGGAAGACTGCCTTAACCTTATCGCGAAAATCCCAGAGATCGCAGCGATTGTCATCAACCATCATGCCGGCTGGGGAGGGATCAACCCGTCGAAGCCGAGCCTCGGTTACATGGAGAATTTCACTCAAATGCTAGCAGTCCCTGATGCTGATCTAGATGATCTGACCGAGGTTTTTAGAGTGTTCAACGTGCTTCACTATGACCATGGCGGAGGAAACCTCTCGGCGTTTACCGGAAAGGCGGTAGCTTCCGGCCTTGCCGATATGTACGCTTCTTTAGCGGCTGCTATGGACGCTTTGTCGGGACCTCGCCACGGCAAAGCGAACCAGGACTGCCTTCAATTTGCCAAGGACGTTTTGGATAAGCTCGGCGAAGACGCCACTGCAGACGATGTTGAGCAGTTGATTCGCGACAGGCTTGAGAACAAGGAATTGATCTATGGGTTCGGGCATGCCGTCTTGAGGGTCGAAGATCCCCGGGCTACCGTTTTCTATTCTATGGCCGAGCAGAATTTTCCCGATCATCCGCTTGTGAAAATTGCTCTTCTTCTCAGAGATCGGGGCTCGAAGGTCTTAGCTGAAAATCCCAAGGTCGCCGACCCGCATCCGAACGTCGATGCCGTTTCGGGAACGGTTCTTTCCGCGGCAGGGTTTCCCTATCCGGAATATTTTACCGTCTTGTTCGGCCTTTCCCGATGCGTGGGCATTGCCCGCCAGATCGTTTATGAGAGGGTTGAGGCCAGAGATGGCAAGGGGCTGCCGATCATCCGTCCGAAATACTATTTCAAAGATAAGAAGTAGGGACATGGACAATCAGGAAAAACACATGCATGCCACTTTCCGCGGTCAGGTTCAGGGCGTCTTTTTTCGGGCGACGGCGCGGGATGTCGCCCAAAGAATGGGATTGATGGGCACAGTGAAAAATATGCCTGACGGGTCTGTCGAAGTGCATGCCCAGGGAAAAGAGGAAGACCTCGAAGCTTTTGTTAAAAAGCTGTCGCAAGAATTTTATCTTGATCCGAATCTGCCTGTTAAAAAGGAATTGATGGAGCCTGTCGAAGATTTCGAAGACTTCCGCATAGTTTACTGATGAAAATTGCAATCATCGGCGCCGGCTTTTCAGGGCTTGCCGCCTGCTATTATCTATCTTTGCGCCAAGGAGTCGAGATCACCGTTTTTGACGGCAAAGGCCTCGGCGGGGGCGCCTCGGGAGTCGCCGCAGGCCTATTGCACCCTTATGCAGGACCGGAGTCCAAACTGAATTGGAGGGCGGGCGAGGGTATCAGAGCCTCCACAGAGCTGCTTGAGGCCGCATCGGAGCACTTGGGCCGTCCGGTCTTTCAGAAATCGGGAATTCTCCGGCTTGCTCTCTCGGACAGGCAAAAGGAGGCCTATAGGCGCGCTGCCGACGCTTACGCTGATGTCGATCGGGTCGAAGAAGTCGATGTTCCGGGAGTAGCCAAAACCGAGGGGATTTTTATTTCATCGGGAATCAATGTCAACTGCCTCGACTACCTTGAAGGTCTGTGGAAGGCTTGCGAGTCGAGAAAGTGCCGCCTCGTTCGCAAACATGCTCAGGATTTGGAGGAATTTAAGGATTTTGATGTTGTGATTCTGGCGGCAGGCGCCGCGGCAAACCATTTCCTTCCAATCAAACTGTACTTTATCAAAGGACAGCTTTTAAAGTTTGAATGGCCGGAAAATCTGCCGCCGCTGAAGTGTCCGATTGTTTCGAAAAAATATATCGTGATGGATCCTGGCGGGCGCTCGTGCTGGGTCGGATCGACTTACGAGAAAAATTTTATCGATCATGATGTGGATGTTCAGTCGGCTCTTGCAGATATTATGCCGGAGGCTCGGAGAATGATTCCCGGTTTGGCAAAAAGCCGGGTTATCGACTGCCAGGCGGCCATTCGGGCGTTCACGCCGCAGCGAAGGCCCGTTGCTTTGCAAGTTGATCAAAAGCATTGGGCAGTCGCCGGAATGGGATCGAAGGGCCTTCTTTATCATGCCCTGATGGCCAAAGAGCTTGACTCTTCTCTGAATTCAAGTTAAAACTATGAGCAAAATGCGGAGAGTAGAGTTATGGCTGTTGAAACTAAAATGCCTCCTTCAAAACAGATACGCAACTTTCTTCTAGTCATTGGCGGGGGGATGCTGGTCGGATTGATTGTGGTCGTCGCAATGGTCCAATATTATGGCCCTGTGGGGTATTACGTAGCAAAGAATGTGCTGGTGTCCCCGGAAGTTTTGGAAAAAATGTGGCATGCCGATCCCGGTCGTATTAATGATCATCGTGTGGCATTTACGGGAATTGAGTATCATTTTTTTGATAAGGATGAACAAGCATGGCATACAAAGAATGTTTCATTGGATCTTTATGGGAATTTTTATCAACTTGTCGGCGGGGATAGGAGTAAAGAGGGCGTCCTTGAGGTTATGAGGAGGCTCTTTGATGTGACCCCGCCCGCCTCCATTCTCATCAGAGCCGCAACTGACGGCAGCACGGAATTTCAGATGGTGGGCGATGTATTTCAGCAAGTGGACTTTGCTGCAGACGGCGATCATTACCGAGTTCGGATACAGGAGGAAGACCCCTTGATGGAATGGGTTTATTTCAAGCATGAAGGCATTCTGCAGAAAACGCGCGATATAATGATACGATGAAAGGAGCTTTTTTAATCACGGGAACAGGCGGCTCCATGGGGATCCCTGTCATCGGCTGCAGCTGCGATGTGTGCTGTTCGGATAATGCCCGCAATCAAAGAATGAGGTCCGGATGCCTGGTCTCTGTTAATTCTAAAAAAATACTCATCGACGCCGGTCCCGAGCTTCGCCAGCAGGCCCTTGCCTTTGGAATAGATTCGATCGACGCATTGTTCATTACCCATGCCCACCAAGACCATGTTGCAGGACTCGACGACCTCCGCCCCTTTTTTTTTCGCGGCAGAGGTCCTGTCCCCTGCTATCTTTTAAGGGAAACATATGAAGATTTAGCAGTGAGGTTCGGATATATCTTTAAGCCAGGCAAGGAAACGGGAACCCTTCTTCCTAAATTTTCCTTTGAAATTTTGGAAGAAGACCGCGGAAGGATTGATTTTGAGGGCATAAAAATTAAGTACTTGACCTTTTCCCAAGCCGGAATGAAAGTCAATGGCTATCGTTTCGGCGATCTGGCCTACATATCCGATATCAAAGAATATCCCGATTCGATTTTTGACGATCTGGCCGGAGTGAAAACACTTATTGTCAGCGCGCTTCGAAAAGAGCCGAACCCTATTCATTTTACAGTGGATGAGGCGGTGGCGTTCGCGGAAAAAACAGAAGCTGAAAAAACGTGGCTGACTCATATCGCGCATGAGCTCGACCATGATAAAACTAATGCCTCCCTTCCGGAAAATATCCGTATGGCCTACGACGGGCTGGAACTTAACTTCACGATGTGATATAAAATCTTCTATTATGGTTGAGAATCACGATAATTCAGAGAAGAAGGATCGCGCGCTTTTAATCGCGGCGTTTAAGGGATCCAATGAGAAAAAGGCATGCGAAGAGCATCTTGACGAGCTGGAGCTTTTAACTGAGACGTACGGCGCCGAAGTTGCCGGCAAGGTTGCCTGCCCGATCCGAAAGGTCGAGTCTGCAACCTTTATCGGATCCGGCAAGCTGGACGAGCTTGCTTTGCAGGCTGGGGAACTAGGCGTCAATCTGATCATATTCGACGAGGAAATTTCGCCTGCGCAGCAGCGCAACCTTGAAAAGGCGTTCGGGTTGACCGTCATGGACAGGACCGAATTGATTCTGGGCGTTTTCGCCCAAAGAGCGCACACCCGCGAGGCCAAGCTGCAGGTCGATCTGGCGAAGGTCAAATACGAACTTCCCAGGTTGAAGCGATTGTGGACGCATCTTCATCGGCAGACAGGCTCGGGAAAATCGGGGATGTATGTAAAGGGGGAGGGGGAGAAGCAGATCGAGCTCGACCGCCGCATGCTGAAAGACAAGATTGAAAAGCTTCAAAACGAGCTTGCCGAGGTTGAAAAGCATCGGCGCACTCAGCGGCAGGCAAGAAACCGTTCGGGTATTCCCGTTTTCGCGATTATCGGATATACCAATGCCGGCAAGTCCACCTTGCTCAACGCTTTGGCCGAGGCCGAAGTTTTTGTCGAGGACAAGCTTTTCGCTACCCTCGATACCACCACGCGTAAATTTATTCTGCCGAATAATCAGGAAATACTTCTGATCGACACGGTGGGATTCATCCGAAAGCTGCCTCACCTGCTTGTCGCCGCGTTTAAAGGCACTCTTGAAGAGTCCATGCATGCCGATATTCTCCTCCACCTGATTGATGCTAGCGACCCCCACGCCGAGGAACATGCAGAAGCTTCTTACGAGGTCCTGAAAGAGTTGAATGTTGAAAACAAACCGGTTATTACTGTCTTGAATAAAGTCGACCGTCTTGAAGATCGGTCGAAACTTGTCTATTTCCGGACAAAATTTCCGAAGACTGTGGCTATATCTGCGCTGAAGCATGAAGGCTTTGAAGAGCTGTTTGAAATGATGATCGAAGAGCTGCGGAAGCAAAGGCGCATCGCCACGTTAAGGATACCGCAAAAGGAATACAATCTGGTTACAGATGTAATGGAAAACGGAACTGTCTTAAAGCAGGATTATGAGGGCAACGACGTTCTTTTAAGGGCTGAAGTTCCCGTTCCGCTATTAGGCAAACTGGAAAAGTACATAGACGATGATCAAAACTCTTCCTCTTGAAGAAAGGCCTCGGGAAAAGCTGCTCCAAAACAAGGCCGAGTCGCTGACGACTGCCGAGCTTGTAGCCATCATTATCGGGAGCGGAACAAAGAATAAATCGGTCCTTCAGCTGAGCCGCGAAATTGTCTCAAGTTTCGGCACGCTCCAATCGCTTGCCCAAGCCACCATCGAAGAGCTTTGCCAGATCAAGGGGATTGGACTTGCCAAGGCGATCCAGTTGAAGGCCGCTTTCGCCCTTGGCGTCAAGCTGTCCCATCAGCTCATACCGCCCCGCTATAAAATCGATCATCCCGAGGAGGCTTATCAACTTGTCAGGGCGCTTCTTGAAAACAAGTCCCAGGAGCACTTTCTGGTGATTCTCCTGGATGTTAAAAATTTTTTGATTCGCCATGAAATTGTTACCGTGGGCACATTAACCGAATCGCTCGTCCATCCCCGTGACGTGTTCAATTTGGCCATCAGGCACAAGGCGGCCTCAATTATTGCCGTCCACAATCACCCGAGCGGCGATCCCGCTCCGTCCAAGCAGGACAAACATGTTACCGAAGAGCTTAGAAAGGGCGGGGAGCTGCTGGGAATTCCACTTTGCGATCATATTATTGTCGGAAGAGGGTGTTACTTCTCTTTTCGCGAAATGAATTTGTGATTATATCTTTTAATTATACTTTGTTTGTGATATAAAATCATTTTAGGATTTTTAGTAAAAAGGTGTTTTAATAATGAATGTCAATAGTTCGACCGATTCAAACAGGTTAAATAAGCTTTATTTTTTAAAGGTAGTGGATACAAAAGGTGATTGTCATGAGAGTATTCCAATTACGATAGACGAATTTTCCAGATTGTCGATTCCTCGTGCTTCAGAAATTTTAAAAAATAAACCGAACGAAACAATCATAGTGAATGAAAGCAAACCGGTGAAAAAATTTATCACGCCTTTTGTCGTGCCTTGCCGAACAGACGCTATAGGTTCTTTTGTCAGGGATTTAACGTTGCCGGCATTTTTTAATGTTACGTTTAAAGTGAATAATTTGAAGGAAAAAATATTTTTATCTTCTCTGGCTGTTTCAGTCGATATAATAACTTTGCCTTTGCGCCTGATGACGGCTATTCCAAGAATTTTCTGGAATTTGTTGAAAAGAAAAGAACAGCACCCGCTTTATAAATTTTTGCGTGACAATGGATGCGACAAAAGTTATCTGGATAAAAATAATCTATACAAGTTGATGCTTTGCCGAATAAAAAGAGATTTCGACCCATCTCTCACCCGCCCTGTAAATAAAATTCAGGCCCATTTAATTTGGTTTGCCGTTGCCCCGGTTCCCCTTTTTTTAAATTATACACAGATCGATCGTATCGAGGGTAATTTATCGGAGAGCGATGTATCAGATGACCAGGTTAAAAGATGTTACCGTCATAAGTTC
>SLFE01000048.1 GCA_007124415.1 Waddliaceae bacterium
CAGACATTTAGGAAAATTTTAAGGAGAAAAAAAAGATGATTCTCAGATTCCTCGTCGCATGCCTTGTATGCTGCATAAGCGCGACCTCGCTGGAAGCGGGCATATGGGATAAACTAAAAAGTGTTTTCGTCTCTGATGAAAACGCTGAAGCCCCGACGATCAGAGTGCTCATAATGCACGACGCCCCTTATGCCGACATTGAAGTCAAGGGGACATACAACCTCTACGATCCCTACAAAAATAAGCGAATCGCAACCCGGTTTGCCGCGAAGGGAAACCGGATGCACGCCTTGTCGCAAGGGCTTAAATGGGGAGAGGAGTTTCCCGGCGTTTACCAGATCGCGATCTTCCCCGACGATCGCGATATCAGCGTCAGCATCAACGGAACAGACTATCGGGGCAAGGTTTACGTCTACGATATTGGCGGAACAATCAGCATAGTCAACGAAGTGGAAATCGAGGACTATCTGGCTTCAATGATGCCCAATAAGTTCAATCGCGCCATAACCGAAGAAGGGCTTGCCGCCGCTGTCATAGCCGAAAGGACCCATGCGTTCCATTTGTCCATGTACTCAGAAAATCCGTACTGGCATGTCCGTGCCGTCGATGTCGGATATCAGGGATGCGACAGCGAAAACTCGGATCAACGGATCACCGAAGCGCTAGCCAGCACCCGGTATATGGTGATGAGCAAAACAGGTGTTTATGAAGGCATTGTGACCCCGTTTCCGGTTCATCTGGTGACAGGAAAAAATGATCTTCATTACCGCAACTTGGCCAAAATATCGATCGACGATATCGAAGTTATGTCCCATCAAGGGGATAATGCCGCTAAAATTCTGGCAAAATCATTTCCCGATGCCAGCATTGAGATCATGACAGGACCACATAACAAAAAAGACCACGTGGCTCAAGTCAAAGTTACCGACTACACATCCACAAGATAGTCTTATCTTAAAAACGCGAAGGAAAGCAATCCTTCGCGTTTTTGTTTTCTCTTCCTTTTTTAAAGTATTATCGTTAAACTACTTGTTATGAATGATTTATTTGATTTAACCGCATATGAGTATGATTTGCCCAAGGAGCTGATCGCCTCGAGCCCTTTGGAAAAAAGGGATGACTCGAGACTAATGCTTGTTGATCGGGCAAGCGGCAACTTATCTGAAATGCCGTTTGGCGATCTACTCGACTGGACAGGGCCCGGCGATCAATTCATTTTTAACGACACCAAGGTCATCAAGGCCAGGCTGCAGGGGAAAAAGGAAACGGGCGCCAATGTCGAAATTTTTCTGTTGAAAAACCTAGAAGCTCTCAGGTGGGAAGTCCTATGCAAGCCCGGCCGCAAAGTGAAGGAAGGACATAAAGTCGTATTCGGCGACGCCTTTTATTGCGAAGTAGAACAGACGCTTGAAAGCGGCAATAAAATTGTCCGATTCCATTCCGGCGGAAATTTCGATGAACTATTGCAAAAATATGGTTCGATTCCGCTTCCCCACTATATGGGACGCGATGCCGCAGCAGAAGATGAAGAGCGTTATCAGACGGTTTACGCAAAAGAAAAAGGGGCGCTTGCTGCGCCGACTGCAGGACTGCACTTCACCCGGGAGATGCTTGAAGGCATGCGGGCGAAAGGGGTCGACTTGCAAACCATCACGCTTCATGTCGGGTGGGGCACATTCAAGCCGGTGCAGGTTCAAGATATACGATCTCACAACATGCACACTGAATCCTTCAAAATCGATGCCTCGGCTGCAGACAGGATCAACAGTGCCTGGACGCGTCAAATCTGCGTCGGAACGACAACATGCCGCGCTTTGGAATCGCGATGCCAAAATGGCAGGATTTTCGCAGGCGAAGGGGAGACGGATATTTTCATCTATCCCTCTTATGAATTTAAATTCGTCAAAACTCTTCTCACCAACTTTCACCTGCCGGGCTCGTCTCTGATGATGCTTGTCTCGGCATTCGGCGGCTACGACCTCATCCGGGAAGCCTACAAAAAAGCGGTTAAAGACCGCTATCGCTTCTACTCCTACGGCGATGCCATGCTTATTCTTTAGTGAAAACGCCGAGGGTTTCTGTGCTCATTTCTTGAGCTTTTCCTTCCGGGCCAAAAGTGAAGGTGACATGCTCATTGCCCTGATTAATCACGGGCCATGATAAAACGAATGTATTATTGCTCCAGTGCTCTAAAACTCCTTCCCAATGATCGGGGCCGGCTTCCAAAACAAGTCCTCCTTCCTTTTCAGAGACGATAAAAGTTCCGTACAGCTCGTTAGCAAAGGAACCCTCATACGATGACAGATCATGGCCAAGAGGCAGAGCGTCTTCCGGAGGTGCCGGTTTTTTTATAAGCTCGTCTAGCTTCTTTTGTCTGGCGAGAATCTCATCAAACATTTGAGGATCGTCTTGGTTCAAAGCAAGCTGGAGAAATTTAGCCCGGATCAGCTCGGGAAAAACGGTCAGGTTCAGGTTTGAAAGCACGGTGATGCCGATATTGAGTTCAGGAACTAAAGTGACAATTGTCCGTATTCCATCTAGACCGCCCCCTTTTTCGACAATCATCCTCCCTTCATAGTGATAATTGCCCCATCCGAGGCCGAATGCGAATCCCGAAGTGTCGCTTATAGGAGGCATTTCCGAAAAGTCGACTTCCGACACCATGGAAGGCAGATGCATTTGCTTAACAGTTTCCGGTTTGAGGATTTGCCGGTTTTCGAACGTCCCTTTGTTTAAGTGAAGGATCATCCAATGAGCCATATCCTTGGCCGTAGAGGTCATAGCGCCTGCCGCTGGAAAGCCTCCTGTCCTATCCCAGGAGAGCACTTGAAGCGTATCATCGATATTTGCATGAGGGTAGGCAACGTTGTCTTCGTCTAAATTGGCGGCAAAACCGGATCGAGTCATCTTCAGGGGCTCGAGAAAGGCTTTTTCGACGACATTTTCCCAGTCGCTTTCAGCCAGCTTGCCGATAAGCTCGCCGGCGGTAAAATAGCAAATATTGCTGTAATAGGGACGCTCTCTAAAACTTGCAGCCGGCTCAATCAGCCTGATGCGACTGAGAATTTCACTCGGCGAGTAGCCGATTTTACCGAGCAGATCTCCTCCGAAAGCGGGCAGCCCTGTACGATGGGCTAAAAGATCGCGAGGGGTGGCAAAGCGGCTCGGATAGGGATCATTCAAAGCAAAGCGGGGAAGATGCCTCATCACTTCATCATCCCAGCCAAGGACTCCTTTGTCGACTTGAATCGCCAAAGCAGCCGACGTAAAAGTTTTTGTCACGGAGGCGAGTTGAAATATCGTCTCTTCATCCACCTTTTCCGGACTGCCTTCCTTTATCAGCCCGAATCCTTTAGCGAACAGGATTTCATCGCCTCGCACGACTGAGACAGAGGCGCCGGGAACCCCTAGTTCTTTCCTGGATTTTTCAATAAAGCGCTCAAGCTCTTGCAGGTCGATGCCATGAAGAGCTGCTCCAAAAAACAACAAAATAAATAGAATTTTTAAACTGTTCATGTTTAAACCCCTTAAGTAAAAAAATAAATCTCGCATTTTAAAATTTATTTGTCAAAACAAAGGACCGGTGGGGCCGGGCCCTGCATTCTGCATAACTTTTTGTAAGTCGAGAAATGTTAGTGATATGCAATTTTAAATGCGGGAAGGATCACAATTAGGGCTTAATCTTTGATTTTCCCAATTTAAGGATGGTCTGAAAGTGCTTTTTGGTGATTGGCATGATTGAGAGGCGGCTGCCCTTTTGTACAAGCTTCATGTCGGAAAGAGATTCATGCCCTTTAATTTCTGAAAGGGGGACAAACCTTGGAAATTTTTCCACAAATTCTACTTCAACCATAATCCAACGGGGATTTTCTTCCGATGATTTCGGGTCGAAGTATTGACTGTCGGGATCGAAAGCCGTGGGATCGACAATATCTGTCTCGGTGATCCGGCAAATACCGGCAACGCCGGAAGGATTTGCGTTTGAGTGATAGAATAGAGCGAGGTCGCCCTCGTTCATGTCGTCACGAATATAATTGCGCGCCTGGTAATTACGGACACCGTCCCATCCGGAAAATCCTTCCTTGCTTAGGTCGTCAATGGAAAAGGCGCCGGGCTCCGATTTCATCAACCAAAATTTCATAAGGTAGCCTTTTTATGATCCAGATAACTTTGCAATATGATAGCGGCCGCTACATTGTCGATCACTTTTGACCGCTTTTTACGCGTCATTTTGCCTTCGCGAAGTGATCGCTCGGCTTGGACAGTGGTTAGCCTTTCATCCCAAAGGACAATAGGAGTTTCGATATGTGATTTGAGCAATTCAGCTAAAGCTTTGACTTCATCAGCTTGAACTCCCACGTTGCCGTTCATCCTCAGCGGCATGCCGAAAATAATTTCTTCAATTACGCAATCTTTTGATTCCTGAATCCGTTCAATCTCGGCAATGATAATTTTTACAGTATCTTCGAGTTTCTTTTGACAAGCAATTGTATTGAGGGGAGAGGCGATGATTTTAAGCTCGTCTGAAATGGCAACTCCAATCCTGGCCAATCCGTAATCGATACCTATGATTCTTTTGCTTTTTTCTCTTGTCATATAACAATCACACGCATACGGCCCTTTCAGACATTTTGTTTACTTTTTTTTTTGCAACCATCTTTTTAACGAAGTCGCGGAAGAGGGGGTGGGGAGCGGTTGGCTTCGATTGAAATTCGGGATGAAATTGTACGCCGACCATCCAGGGATGCCCTTCCAGCTCCACAATCTCGCAAAGATTGCCTTCTTCAAAAATTCCGGCAAAAGTCATACCCTTTTCTTCTAACACATTTCGATAGTTGTTATTGAACTCATATCGATGGCGGTGCCTTTCTTTGATTTTTTCTTGTTTATAAGAATCGAATATTTTGGTTCCCGCCTTAAGTGCGCAAGGGTAGGCGCCGAGCCTCATGGTACCGCCGAAATCGACAACCCCTTGCTGTTCTTCAAGGAGGGAGATCACAGGATCTTTTGCTCCAGGATCAATTTCCGTGGAGTTCGCTTCTGCGATGCCTGCGACATTGCGGGCGAATTCAACGGCCATGGCCTGCATCCCTAGGCAAATGCCAAAATAAGGAATTTGATTTTCCCGAGCATATTTTGCGGCTAAGATTTTTCCTTCCCATCCCCGTTTGCCGTATCCTCCGGGTATCAAATAACCGTCGCAATCGGGTATATCGCCGACATTATTGATTTTATCGGCCTCGATCCTTTTAAAATTCAGTTTGACTTCGGCAGATATAGCGCCATGGTCAAGTGCTTCAAATACCGACTTATAAGCATCCTGATGCTGCACATATTTGCCGACAATACCCACAGTGATTTCGCATTTGGGATTCAAAACTATGTTAATAATGCGCTTCCAGTCATCGAGTTTAATGCTATTGTTGGGCAAATCCAATTGCTTGCAAATCATATCGTCAAGCTTCTGTTCATGCAGCCTTACGGGAACTTCGTAAATGGTGGATGCGACATCAGTTTCTTCTATGACAGCTTCGAGCCTGACGTTGCAAAATAGGCTGATCTTCTTTTTCACTTCTTCCGGAAGAGGCTCTTCACAGCGGCATAAGATGATGTCAGGGAAAATTCCGATTCCTCTAAGAAGATGGACCGACTGTTGAGTGGGTTTGGATTTAACTTCTCCGGCCGCTTTTAAATAAGGGACATAGGTTAGGTGTATGCTGAGGGTATCGTCAATATGTTCGTTCTGAAATTGCCTGATCGCCTCAAGAAAGGGGAGAGATTCGATATCGCCGACTGTTCCGCCGATTTCGACCAAAACAACCTGTGTATCTTCTTTTTGTTCGGCACATTGTATGATTCTTTCTTTGATCTCGTCAGTTATATGGGGAATGACCTGCACCGTATTACCGAGATAATCGCCACGTCTTTCCCTTTTTATGACTGTATTGTAAATTTGCCCGGACGTAGCATTCGAGGCCCGTGACAACGGAGAGTTTGTGTAGCGCCAGTAATGGCCGAGGTCAAGATCGGTCTCGGCGCCGTCATCGGTAACATAAACTTCCCCATGCTGATAAGGGTTCATTGTTCCGGGGTCAACATTTAAATAGGGGTCGAACTTGAGCATTGCAACGCTGATCCCCTTTTTCTCGAGTAGCATCCCAATAGATGCGGCCGTTATTCCTTTTCCCAGCGAGGAGCAAACGCCTCCTGTGACAAATATATATTTTACTGCCATAAAACTTGCTTCATTTTTTCAATATCTTCAGGTCTGTCGATGCCAAAACTCCCGCTTTGCACAAGAGCTGCTTTGATTCGAAATCCATGTTCTAAAATTTTTAATTGTTCCAGATCTTCCGCCCTTTGCAGTGGAGTCGGTTCTAATTTAGCATAATGCCGAATAAATTCATATCGATAGGCATAAATTCCCAAATGGTGGTATCTGGGGCATCCTTCTATGGGAGAATACGGTATTTTGCTACGGCTAAAGTACATGGCATGGCCGGTTTTGTCAAGGACGCATTTGACAATGTGGGGATCGTCGGCCTCTGCCTCCGATTCAATAGGGCACACGGCAGTTGCAATCACCTCGAGAGGGTGATTTTGCAGCAGTTTGACAACTGCTTTAAATACGGCAGGTTCAAGAAGGGGAATATCACCCTGCACATTGACAATTATGGGGTCGTCATCGGTTATTTTCAAACTCTTCAGCGCTTCGACGAGCCTTTCAGTCCCTGTTGGACACATCTCGGATGTCATAATCGCTTTCGCGCCGAATTTTTCCGCATGATGAGCTATTCTTATGTCATCTGTAGCGACGTACAATTCGTCGAAAATCTTGCATCGAACTGCGTTTTCGTATGTTCTTTGCAAAAGAGATTTACCGTCAATATCTGCAAGAGGTTTGCCGGGAAACCTCTTGCTTCCATATCGTGCTGGAATAATTCCGATTATCTTGGACATGCTAGTTCGTTAAAATATCTAGGATTGGCGGCAAGTTGTCCATTAGGGTTTCAACGCGCCGATCCCATGTATGGTTTTCACGAGTAATATTCACTCCGTTCTCAATGACCGACTGTCTTTCTGCCTTGTCGGACAAGTACGTATGGACGAGATTGTTCATATCGCCCCAATTAGGAGGTGTGTAGTAAACGGCCTCATGCTTTGGCTTAAACTGACTCTCAAGCCAAGGATACAAGGCTGTGATCGGCAAAGCCCCGCACATATAAGCAGTAAAAAATCGTTCGTGACCACCATACTTGATATGAGGGGTGCAATTCAAGACAATTTTACTTTCCTTCATAACCTCAATCGCCTCGTAAAAGGTAATAGGGCCATGTGTCACTATCTTGGCCTTTGTTTTTGAACTAAATCGATCCCAATCGCCATCGCCGAAAACATGAATCTCGGAATCTTCTATTGCATGGATAGTTTCTGTTCTGTCAAGGGCTTTGACATAGTCCTCTAAATCGCTAAACAAATCTTTATAAATGAGTTTTGTCGGATCTACTCGCTTCTGAGCTGTAGGGGATTTCATGCACTGGCTAAATGCCTCAATGAAAGATACTTGGGGTCTTTCAAGCGTCAAATCGGCCGCCTCGTCGAGAATCTGGCAAATATCCGAGGAATATTTTTCCGACCATCCTTTCCGAATATCGTCGGGATCCTTAAAGCTGGCAAGTACTGTGACATCATAAGGTCTTTTTGAATCTAGATCGGCTTCAATGCCCGCATCGACGCCATGAGGTAAAAAAAACGCATGGGTTCCTTCAAACATTTTGAAAAAACGTTCATGGAACTGATCGATGCAGCCGATTATGGTATATGGGCTTTTCACAAGAGAAAAAAAACGCTGCGGCGAGTCGACAAGTATGGCGACATGCGGGATGCCGATATAGTCGCAAAGGAAATTCCCTTCGTCATCAGGTAGAAGGCCGTTGAAGGAGATTGTGCAGTCAGGAGGGTCTGATATGACCATCCCGATAAATTTCTTTGGATCCTTGGCAATTTTATTGTCAAATAATCTTGTTTGAATGCCCTGTTTGACAAGAGCGGACGCCAGCATTTCCGTCATGTAATGCAGGGTTTTATAGGGATTTTCCGGGGGAGCGAAAACATCGACTTTTTTGAGCATTGGTTCTCCTTTGACTCGTTATATCAAAGGCATACATGCCTTGCGATTTTTCTCTCAAGTAAATTTTTTTTGAAAAAATGTTGACCAAAGTATATACACTACAAAAGACCTTAATCACTGGAGGTGCATATGAACATACATGCGAACAGCGGAAAACACGCAGGTGCCGCCGACAGCAGTCAAAAGATCGTTGCGCAAATCATCAAGCGCGGCGAATCTGGCGCCATAAGCAGAAATTGCATCTGGCTCAATAAGGAAGACTTCAATCATCTTCAGTTAAACCTCAACAACCCTTCTGTTCAAATTGCCAACAGGGTTTATCAGGTCGTCTCAGCAGACTGGCTGAAACCCGGGTTTACAGCTCTCTCGCCTATCCAATATGAAGATTTGAAAGCCGATAAAGCCATCAATGACGGCAATACTGTTTTGGTCTCGCCCTTTCACCCGACAGACGAGAATCATCAGGTTCTCGAGTCTGCGACATTTAAGATTGGCCGCCCCGAAGACGAGAAGGATTATTGGGAGGATAGATCAGACAGCATCGCCCTTGACCATGCCGAATTATCCCGCTGCATTTATGAACTTTACAACAATCATTATTTCAAATTCGAACAGGGCGTCGCCATTTGCTTCAAAAACCGAATGCTCTATCTGAAATTAGAAGGGGGTGAAGGCCTCAAAAAGCCTGCGAGCCATGATTTCTTCAATCAGCTTACGAAAAGAACAAAGCTTCATTTCCAAACGTTGCAGAATTCCCAGATATTCATTGTCAAACAGCAGCCGATCGACAATCGTCATTCATTCACATTCAATGTCTCGATCAAGCCGGAGAGAAGCGAGAAGCAGCAAATCATTGAAAATCTCAAATACAAAAACGTCCCGCGGCCCCTTCTTTTCACCATCGAGAATTTAGAGAAACAAATCCG
>SLFE01000215.1 GCA_007124415.1 Waddliaceae bacterium
GGGCCGGAAGGGAAAGTGATCACGATTTTAAACCGCGCCAGGTCTCATCTGGCAGGTACGGTCCGCCACATTGATCCGGGAGGGTCAGTACGTGTCTACGCTCCGCTGTTAGGTAAATCGAGCAAGGTGATTTTGGAGCCGTCCTCCGAGCATTCTTTTAAAATCGGCGACAGAATTGTGATGAAAGTGATCGAATGGGGAGATAAAGAAAGCGAGTGCGTCTGCCGCTTCTCCCACTACATCGGCAACATCAACGACCCGGGATCCGATATTGGCGCAGCGATTGAAGAGTTCGGCCTCCGCGACAGGTTTCCGGTAGCTGCCTTGAATGAAGCGAAGCAGTTTCCGACAAGGGTTCTTGCCAAAGACATGGAAGGGCGGGAGGACTTGAGAGATATTGAATGCTTCACGATTGATCCCGATACCGCTAAGGATTTTGACGACGCGGTATTTGTAAAAAGGGATGCAAATGGGTACCACCTTTCCGTACACATTGCCGATGTGACTCATTATGTCAAACCCGGCTCGCATATCGACAGCGAGGCGCTTCAGAGGTGCAATTCGGTCTACCTTCCTTCTAAAGTGCTTCCGATGCTTCCCGAAGAGCTCTCGAACAACCTATGCAGTTTGAAGCCGGCTGTCAACCGTTTGGCCGTTTCGGTCTTGATGGATTTCGATATCGAAGGCAAGCTTCTCGACTACAAAATCTGCCGGTCGGTGATCAAAAGCCGGAAACGGATGACTTATAAAGACGCCAAGAAAATCATCGACGGCAAGGTGAAAAGCCCCTACAAAAAAGCGCTCGACGATATGGTCGATTTTTGCGGCGTGCTGAAAAAAAGGCGGTACGAAAGGGGGAGTATCGAGTTTTCGCTTCCGGAACTGATAGTTATCGTCGATGAAAACGGGGAACCGACCGGCACCGAGTATGTCGAATACGACATCACTCATCAGTTGATCGAAGAGTTTATGCTGAAGGCTAACGAGGTGATCGCTCAGCACTTGAGTAAAAAAAACAAAAATATCACCTACCGCGTTCACGATGAGCCTGCCGAGGAAAATATCAAGGATTTCGCTCTTTTGGCCCGGGCATTCGGTTATGATCTTCCGGAGAAGCCGTCTACCGAGCAGCTGCAAAAGTTGTTCGACGAGGCGCAAAAATCGTCGTTCGGCCCCTTTCTTGCGACAAGTTTTATCAGACGCATGAGGATGGCGGCCTATTCGCCGGAAAACATCGGACACTACGGGCTGGCTTTGACCCACTACTGCCACTTCACTAGTCCGATCAGAAGGTATGCCGATGTCGTCGTTCATCGTATTCTCTTTGGGGAGTCGGACGAATATGATGAGATTGAAGAAGTGTCGAACAAGTTTTCCGATCAGGAAAGAATTTCATCCAAAGCTGAAAACAGCGTGATTCTGCTCAAAAAGCTTAGGCTTTTGAAAAAAATGATTAAAGACGATCCTTATAAAGAATTTGAGGCGGTTGTGACCCGAATCAAGCCTTTCGGGTTTTTCTTCGAGGTCCTCGATATTATGATCGAAGGATTTCAGCATATAGGGGATTTGGAAGAAGACTTCTATGTGTATGACGAAGGGGCGATGCAGCTAAAAGGGCGCCATACCGGGCGTATTTACGAGCCGGGGAAGAAAATTTCGTTGATATTGGGTGAAATAGATCTTGTCGTTCTCGAGTCAAAATGGTATCTAGTACCAGAGGAGCCCGCTGCCGGGGAAGAGAAACAAAAAAAGTCGCATAAGAGACCAAAGAGGCAGAAAAAGCGTAGGAAATGAAGACAAGACGATACTTTATTACCGGTTTTGCAATCCTGCTCCCCTTGGCGCTGACTATTGCGATCGTATTATTCATCGTTAATCTATTGACCGGACCTTTTCTCGATGTTGTCGAAGGGATCATGGATCATTACGGCATATTGCAGGAAGATATAGGCATTTTCACTGCTAAGCAGATCCAAAATTTCATAAGCAAAACACTGATTCTTATTTTCCTTGTGGTCTTTACGATCGGACTCGGCTGGCTGGCGCGCTGGGTTGTTGTCCATTACATGATCAAAACCGGCGACTATATCATTCATCGGATTCCGTTTATCAATTCTGTCTACATGACATTTCAGGATGTGTTCAAAACAATCTTTAAAACTAAGAGCTCTTCTTTCAAGCAGGTTGTCATACTTCCTTTTCCCAATCCCGACACTAAAACTCTGGGCCTTGTTACCCGCGAACAAGTCGATTGCGGGGGCGGCGACAAAAGAACCGCAGTTTTTGTTCCGACGACGCCCAACCCGACATCGGGATATCTGCTTATGGTCAAAGAAGAGGATTTGACCTATATAGACATCGGAGTCGAAGACGCGTTGAAGTACATCATATCCTGCGGGGTGATTCTCATGCCGTTTAACAAGCTGTCGCGCGAAGAAGCCCACGCGAGAATCCATGAGCTTGAAACTCAAGAGGAAGATCGGTGAAGAAGCACTTGATTACCGGACTCGTTATATTGCTTCCGCTTGTTTTGACAATTCTTATCGCCAGATTTGTCATCAATATGCTGACAACTCCATTTGCGGGCATTATTCATACATTGATTATCAGATTTGATATTTTACCCAGAACAATCATTATCCAATATCCCCAGGTGATCGACATTATCAGCGTGATTTTGGCCCTGATTTTTTTTCTCGCGCTTATATTTGCCATCGGTCTTCTGGGGAGGTGGTATTTTTTTCATACCTTTATCCGTCATGCGGAGAAGGTATTTCAAAGAATCCCATTCGTCAATAAAATCTATAAGGCTTGCAAAGATGTGGTGCAAAGCCTGTTTCAATCTGAAAAGGGGACATTTCAGACGGTTGTGCTTGTTCCCTATCCCTACGATGGAATTTTATCTGTCGGACTCGTGACGCAAGACGCCCTCATTCAGAGCAAGGACACCCGAGAGCATCTAGTGTCCGTGTTCGTGCCGGCAACGCCTAACCCAACGATGGGTTTTATACTTTTATTCGATAAAAGTCAGATTATTTTTACCGATATGAGCATCAGGCAGGCGCTTCAGCTTTTAATTTCCTGTGGATCAAAGGTGGATAATTTTGGTATAGTGCGCGGTAAAGAATCTTGAGGTTAGCTGCATGAAAAGCACTTTAATCACAATTTTGCGCGATAAAACAACTTCCATCGAGAAATTTAGAAGCGCTACTGAACAGTTGGGGCTTTTGCTGGCGCATGTCGTTCATGCCGGACTTGAAAATAAAAATGTCACTGTTCAAACGCCCCTTGGAAAAGCCAAAGGGCATCGATTTGCCCAGTCGGTTGTCCTGATCCCTATACTGCGTGCAGGACTCACCCTGCTTCCTCCCTTTGTCACAGCGTTCCCGGAGGCTAAGGTGGGCATGATCGGTTTAAGGCGAAACGAAAAAGATGCTACGGCTCACATGTACTATGAGAACATTCCGCAAATTGGCGAGAAAGATCAAGTGATCCTCCTTGATCCGATGATTGCTACAGGCGGATCGACGCTTAAAACAATCGACTTTCTTGTTAAGAGAGGAGTAAAACCCGAAAAAATAACGACTGTGCATATCATCTCGGCGCCACAGGGTCTTGAGGCTGTCAAGACAAAGTATCCCCGCGTCAATATTATCGTGGCTCAGGAAGATGAAAGGTTAACCGATGACAACTTTATCTACCCAGGACTGGGGGATTATGGCGACAGGTATTATGGAACCGGGCCTTAAAACCGATTTTCCCGATCCTATCGAGCTTCCTCCTTCTTATTCGATAGCTCGAGCCAGAAGGAGAAAAGAGCTTGTAGGATCGATATGGCGGGGAGTCGGGGTCCGCTTTTTAATCATTGCCATTGAAGTTATTGGTTTCTTTGTTTTTGGAAGCTTTGCTCTTTTGATCGACGGCATTGCAAGCGGAGTTGACATTTCCTTTAGCTTGATTTTGCTTGTCGGCATCAGGATGGCGGCCAAGCCTCCTGACGAAGATCATCCGTTCGGCCATGGCAGGTATGAACCGCTGGCCGGCCTTCAACTTTCGGTGTTCATGATTGTTGCCGGAACAGTGCTTGGCATCCAGCAATTTTTTTCTGCCTTTTCACTCGAAGATGAATGGATTATCAGTCCCTACGCTTGGATCATTCCTTTTATCGCGATGATCCTCCTGGAAATCTGCTACCGCTTCATGATGCATTTTGCCAAAAGTCATCACAGTCCGGCTCTCAAGGTCGAGGCCATACACTTTAGGATTGACGCTCTCAACACTCTTTTTGCAACCGTCGCCCTTATCCTTGCCGCATTTTTTCCCCCCTTCGGCCGTATGTTCGATCATTTTGGAGCCTCTCTTATCGCTTGGCTTATGGTCGTAATCGGCATCAGCGCCGCCATAAGTAATGTTCACCAGCTGATGGACAAAAAACCGGATAAAGCCTACTTCAACCTCGTTCGCGAGGCGGCCGGCCAAGTGGAAGGGGTGTTGGATACTGAAAAGCTTAGGATCCAACTGTCCGGCCCGGATGCTCACGTCGACATTGATGTTGAGGTCGATCCCAAACTGACCGTTGAAGAGGCTCACCTGATCAGTCAGGAGGTGAGGGCCGAAATCCAGAAGAGATGGAGCGCCGTCAGAGACGTAATTGTTCATCTTGAGCCCTACTATCCGAACGACCATTAGACTCGAAACTCCTTTTCAATTTCTGATTTCCTGTGTATAAGGAGACTATGGGGAAGTTTCTTGACTCGGTGTTGGATAGGGTTTTCGCGGTTATTGGCGCATTGATATTTTCTCAGGCTCCTGCTTTTATTCAGCAATACATACAACGCTTAGCAGGAAGCGCTTACGAGCTCAAGCTTCAGGCCGCCCAAATCAATCAAATCGCAACCAATGCCGGCCTCTCTGTGGCCGAGTACATCGATAGATTCAAGGCCAGTAACGATCAACTGTTTCAGGCTCAAGGGGATATGGTTACAGCGATTCTAGAACGCCATGCAGCGTTGAGTCAGTCTTTGACCAGCCTGGAAAATTCTACGTGGATGACCAGGCCGTTCACATTTGCCGCCCATTTTAATTCAGACCTTTTTTATGGCACGCTTAAGCACTTCACACCCGCAGTCAATGTGACGATTGAGGGGATTGCCTGGGCATTTATCGGACTGCTTTTCGGATATTTCCTCTACAACACATTAAAACAAGCTGTTTTAGGAGTATGGGGCGCAGCAAAAAAATGCCTTCAAAAGAAAAAAAGTCACATCCGGCAATGAAGCTTAAGATCACACGCCAGCTCCTGCTGCGCATTTTCAACTTCGTGCTTTTCTATTTGGGTTGGGGATTTAGTCTTTCCGGAGTGGTTCGCGGTCATCCCTACGAAGGGCCGATTATTGTGGGATGCTTTCTCCTCTACCATCTTGTCCAGCTTCGTTTTCATTTCCCCGAAATCCTTCTTTTGCTCACCGTAGGGCTTTTCGGTACCCTCAACGATACCATTTACTTGAACACAGGGTTGATTGTCTATAACGGCGGGTATGAAAGCGTGCCCTGGCTGGCGCCGCTTTGGGTGACCGGGATCTGGATGCTTTTTGCCATGAGCGTCAATCATTCGCTCACTTGGCTTAGGTACCACCTGCTTCTCGCGGCCGTTTGCGGAGCCGGGGGCGGAGCGGTGAGTTATTACGCCGCTGCCAGAGTGGGAGCTGCGGCATTTCACCCGAATGATCTTGTGGTCACGCTGATCATAGGTGCGGTTTGGTTTTTTATCATGCCTATCCTTATTCTTTACAGCTCATGGCTGACAAGAAGGTTTTAGCGTTTGCTTACGGCGGAATGATTTTTGATATAAAAACGCCAATTTTTTCGGGCGTATTCTTCGGCATAGTCGATGCCGATTCTTGGTTTGGCGGCGATGTCGCCGCTCTCAAATGAAACGCCTCTGTCTTCAATCCAAATTTGATTTTGGCTTAGGTTAATGCCGGTATGTATATTTTTAATACCCAATGCTTTGGATAAAAGCGCGGGGCCTGAGGCCGCCCTTGGTGATAAAGCTTTCTTTTCCAGCCTTTCCAGCGCAGTGTCTATTCCGTCGGTAAGCTCTATAGCCCTGATGAGTATCGCGTGGGGAACGCCCTTTTTGTGTGTGACGATATTGAAAAGATGGTGCATGCCGTAGCAAAGATAGACATAGGCAACCCCTCCTGAGCTGTACATCACCTCCGTCCTGTTGGTGCGGCGAAAATTATAGGCGTGAGAGGCTTTGTCTTCAGGAGCTAAATAACTTTCCGTTTCCACGATCATCCCGCCGGTACGGCCTTTATCGCCAAAATCGGTTATCAAAAACTTGCCCAGTAAATCAACTCCTAGGCCGAGAGTGTCTTCACTTTGGTAGTAAGATAGGGGTAATATTGCTTTTTGCATAGATTATAATTTGATGGCGGCAATGGCAATAAAGAGGGGGAATTCCTTGCGGGCGCGGTTTTCCATCTTCGCCGCCTTTCCCGTGCTTTTTTTGTCCGAACACCACTCTTCCATGGTTTCCACGGCAAATCCGGCATCGCTCAGCCACTTGAAGTAATCGGATAAGGGATGGTGGAACGAGTAGGTAGTGGCTGATTTTTCGCCTTTCGCGGGATTGGCCCGAATGGGTATTTTGAGAGGGCTCATATAACGGTCTATCCGGCGGGATTGGATTTGTTTTTTTCGGTCGATGTCCCACGCCGATTGCCTGGGGATGCGGAAACAGGGGTGGTTCATGACGAGGAAGAGCCGCCCTCCTTTCTTGAGGTGCTTGCAGGCATTTTTCAATGTCCTTAAGGGGTTCTCGATGTTCTGAAGGGCCAGAATGACGGCAGCGTGAGTGAAGTCATTTTGGTCGAGGGGTAGTTTTTCGGAGACGTCGCCCTTTATGAATTGGTGGGAGCGATTTTCTTTTTTTGCCGAACGAATCAGCGTCGGGGATATGTCGACGCCAACATATTTCACATTAGGAGGGAGGCAGCGGGCGAGTATGCCCTGGCCGCAGGCCAGATCAAGGAGTTTGGGCTTTTTGGCCTCTTCAAGCGCCATTAATCTGAAAAGATTGGGGAAAATCACTCGGCGGTGATAATAATGCCCTTCTTTACCGACGATTTTATCGTACCAGCTGCTGACGTTTTCCCACGAGGTCATGCTAATGATTATCCTGGAAATTTAATAAATTGTCGAGGTATAATAACCTTATATAGGTGGTGAAATAATGTCTTCAGTCGGCCCGATCAATCATATAATCCAGTCTGTCCACAACGAGGTGCAGCAAATTGCCGATGCCGCCGCAAAGGGCGGGGAGACGATATCTTCTTCTCAGGCAGAGAAATTCGGCTTGTCACTTCAACAGAAGGCCGAGGCGCTGCAAAATGAGGCGAGGGGGGATTTTCGGGCGAAAGCGGAAGGGTTGGACGGTAAATCGCTGAATCGCCTGTCTCAGGCCATCGCATCGCTCGGGGCCAACTCCGCTCTTGCGAGGCAGCTTGCCAAACCCTCCCAATATGCAAATCTCGGGAATGTCTTGTTAAGCCTTGGCGAGACCATTGAAAAGATGAAACGGAAACGTCAGGAAGTCATCTTTAAGAAAAAAGGTCTCAAGGTTGAGCGGTTTGAGATCATCGAGTTTCTTAATTCGACGGAAAAGGAATTCGAACGCTTTGTCGCAATTATTAGAGAGAGGGGAGCGGACGAGGATGTTCTATTGGATTTTATTCGTGAGCTCATCAAGCGCATGGAAATTTTGAAATACCTCCACAAAATTTCCTTCGAAAAGAAAGCCAAAAGGTTGGTTGAATCCAAGTATTACAAGAAATTGTTGAAAGTGATCGACGCCATTTCCGAGGATGAAAGATTGAGGAAGCAAATCTATGATATCAGCATCGACGGTGAAACAGGAATGTCTCATCTCCGCTTTTGGAAAACTTTGAAGCATATGGGTCAAATACTTGATGAACTCTAATCCATTTGAATCCATTTGCGGCGGTGGCCGATAGATTTACGTTTTCGTTTTTTCGCTTTTTTGGCAAGTTGCTTTTTATCGTACTTTTTTTTAGTCTCCGATCCCAATGCGTCCCAGATAAAGGAAAAGACTTTTTTTCGCCTTTTTTGTATGTAGTCCCACTGCCCTTTTTTGAAATTGTCGGGATTGTCCAGATAATCGGAAACTTGCTTTTGGGTAAGATCGCCTTTCCTGTAAACCTTATTGAGGGCTTCATCGATTTTATCGCGAAGACCAAGCACCGCCTTTAACCTTTTTTCCAGGTTTTCGTCGTCCTTTGAATCCTTGCTTTTACGTTGTTTATCAGCCATCGTTTTAATTATATTTTAGCATATTTTAGTTATAACTGCAAAAAAACAGGTTTTTGAGCTATAGTCTTCATTTATGGTCTATATATATCAGCTGCTTCTTTTTCTGGGTCTTATCTTTTACATTCCGGCACTGGCGGTTCGAAAAAAGGGGGGGGCTTCGCTCAAAGAACGCTTTGGAATAGGCTATGGAGGGGTAAAAAAAACAAAGAACACGCTAGTCTGGATCCACGCTGTTTCGCTTGGAGAGACCAGGGCAGCAGGGCACCTTGCCGGCAAACTCAGAGAGGCTTATGGCTCCGACGTTGAATTCATTGTCTCTTCCGGAACCGCCACCGGCCGCATGGAGGCTGAAAAGAGCATCCCTTTTGCCGCATGCCACATCTACCTTCCCTTTGATTTGCCGTGGGTAATGAAAAAGCTGGCAATTAGGGCCAGCCCGGACTTGGTGATTGTTTCCGAAACCGATCTCTGGTTCAATTTTTTGGACCAATGTAAAAAAAGAGGGGCCAAATTAGTCATAGTCAATGGAAAAATGTCGGAAAAGTCTTTTTCCAAGTATCAATCTTTTCCTGTATGGTCGCGCAAAATTTTCGGCCTTTTTGACAAGATTTGCGTGCAGAGCGACCATTATGCCCATCGCTTTTCCAGGCTCGGCGTTCCCAAAAATGTTCTGCCAACCACGGGGAATTTA
>SLFE01000098.1 GCA_007124415.1 Waddliaceae bacterium
AAAAAAAAAAAAAAAAATCTTCCGAGGCCAAATCATTCCTCGCCAGAAGGGCCTACCTTGAGGGGGACTGGGACCGCGCCCGGAAGCTGACCGAGGAGCTTACCATAGAATACCCCCACAACGAAATGTTTCGGCGCAACCTCGAAAAAATCATAGAAAAAAGCGGCCGGTGAAAGGGCCAAAAACCGGTCTGCCTGAATTTTGCAAGTGGCTCTTAACCTAAATTTCGGGGACGGCGAGCTTAAGGCGGCTTCGCCCCGCAAGGGTCAGCTGCATCGCTGCCGAAAGGCAAAACAGCGAGCCGATCATCATGACAAGGGCCGGCCCGCCCAGGGCGCAAAGAAAGCCGCCAAGCGGACTGGCCACGCAGCCGCGCATGCCGACAGTGAGGACGTTGACGCTGCTGTAGAGCGAGCTGTCCTCGTTCATAGCGAATATGGGGCCGGAAAGCTTCCACGCCAGCTCGCTGCCGGCCTGCATCACGCCGTAACCGAGGTAGGAAACGTAGAGAAGAATCAAGGAATATTGCGCCGAGATCAGCCCGAGAGGAAAAAGGGAGAACAAAAAGACGACCAAGGCGGAAAATTTGAAGATATCGACACGCTTCATCCAGTTCGCCCAAAGACCTGAAGTCAGAGCAAAACCGATCCCTTTGCACATGGTCATCGCCATGCCGAGCTCTTTGTAGTTGAGATTGAGCGTTCCGACAAAAAATTCGGGAAGGGCCGGCTGAAGGATCATAATGCCGAAGCCGCCCAGCATAAATCCGACTTGAAAACTTTTATAATCGGGCCGCTTGCCCAGCAAAGTTGCCATATTTTTCCAGGGACGCAGCAAAGGCATGCAAGCTTTAGGGGGCTGATCGGGAGGCCGTTCGACCCTCGGTATCCTCAATTGAAGAAAAATAGCCATCAGCGATATCAGCGACGTGAAAACGAAAATCCAACGCCAGGCCTGAAAATAGTCGTCCATCATCCAGCCGAAAAATACGGGAAAGATGGCGCTGCCGACATAAGAGATGGTAATGGAATAAGCGACGATTTTCTGCCTGAGCGACTGTTCGGTATTCAGCTTGAGCAGCTCCATCCAAGCGGGAATGACGCCGCGGTAAAAGAGCATGTAAACGGCAAACGAGCCGATGAACCACCAGAGATTGTCAAACCAGGGAAAGAAAAGAAAAGGCAAATGGCCGATCACATTGCCGACAATCACATTGGGGACAAGACGGTCGGCCCTTTTGTTGACATAGTCGCTCCAATAGACCGAAAAGATCGAGACCACGGGCTTGAGCGTAATCATCAAGGTGATCAGCCAAAGGGGGGCGGCCAGGTCCTTGTAAAGTATCATTGGAAGGATATTGTAAATCGCCCAAAACGGGGTATTCAATATATAAGACCATAAAAAGGCCTGGCTGGCCTCGCTCCCTTCGCGGCTGGCGGATAACGGAAACATATCGCGCATTATATCAGATTGCCAATTTCAGCGGGGGGTTATAGAGGGAATTGCTTTTAAAAGCTGAATTGTATAATCATTTTTAGGATCATTGAATATTTTTTCCGATTGGTCCGCCTCCACAATTTTCCCGAGGTTCATCACAGCAATCCTGTCTGCGATGTGGCGCACAACGGACAGGTCGTGGCTGATGAACAAGTAGCTGAGGCCGTGCTCTTCTTTAAGCCTCATCAGCAAATTGAGAATCTGGGCCTGAACGGAAATGTCGAGGGCGGAGACCGCCTCGTCGCAAATCAGAAGCTTGGGCTTCAAAGCAATGGCCCTCCCGATGCAAACCCTCTGCTGCTGCCCGCCCGAAATTTCGTGGGGATAGCGGCCCATCAAATCGGGGGAGAGGCCCACATCCTTAAAAATGGCGGCAGCATAATCGCCAAGGATGCCCTCTTCGACCATCCGGTAATATCTGAGCGGCTCTTCGACGCTGTCGCCCAGGGTCTTTCTGGGATTGAGGGAGGCGTAAGGGTCCTGAAAAATCATTTGAACTTCAGTCCGGAACCGCTTCATCCTCTTTCCGGAAAAACTTAAGACGTCCTCATTTAAAAAGCGTATTTCTCCTGCAGTCGGCTCGATCAGGCGGATTGCAGCCCTTCCCGTGGTGCTTTTTCCCGAACCGGACTCGCCAACAAGCCCCAAGACCTCTTCTTCGAAAATCGAAAAATCGATGCCGTCGACAGCCCTCACTTCGCCGACCTTCGACCTGAAAAAGCCGGAAACGATCGGAAAATAAACTTTAAGGCCGCTAACTTTTAGAATGGTCGATTTTGTCATAAAGCCAACATTTTGCCGTGTGCCCCTCACCCAAATCAAAATCGGGCACTCTGCCCGACCGGCACACATCCATAACATAAGGGCATCTGGGATTAAAATGACACCCGTCCGGCAATTGTTTGACCGAAGGGACCGATCCTTGGATCACGTGAAGCTTCTCCTTGGGCCTGTGCATCTGGGGCAGGGACTTGAATAATGCCTGCGTGTAAGGATGGGCCATAGAATCGAAAATGCGGCGGGAGCTGCCCGTTTCAATCTCCCTTGACGCATACATCACGACGACCTCGTCGGCCATTTCAGCCACGACGCCCATGTCGTGGGTGATCAGCAAAAGAGACATTCCCTTTTTTCTTTGGAGGGCCTTAATCAGGCTGAGCACCTGCGCCTGAATGGTCACGTCAAGCGCTGTTGTCGGCTCGTCCGCTATCAGGATATCGGGCTCGCACATCAGAGCCATTGCGATCATCACCCGCTGCTTCATTCCTCCGGACATCTGGTGAGGGTAGTCATTAAAACGCCCCTCGGGATCGAGTATTCCCACATCGCGCAAGGCCGACAGCGCCCTTTCCTTGCCTGCATCGTCGAATAGATCGAGGTGGGTTTCGGCCACCTCCATCAATTGATCCCCTATCGAATACACCGGATTCAGGCAGCTCATCGGATCCTGGAAGATCATGGCGATATCCCTGCCCCTGATGCGCCTGAGCTCCTTTTCGGAAAGGGCCAAAAGGTTTCTTTCCCGATAGATGACCTCGCCCTCAGGGGGAAGGGCAGGAGGCATGGGAAGGATTCTGAGCAGCGACAAGGCCGTCATTGTCTTGCCGCATCCCGATTCACCGACAATGGCAAGCGATTTACCTGCATGCAGATCAAAAGAAACTTTATTAACGACGGGATAGGCCTTTCTTCCCAGCATCAAACTGGTGGTCAAATCCCGGACTTTTAGTATTTTCTCCATAGTAACCATTAATAAACCCTTGATTATTAACAATACAAGGATAATAATAGTGCTATGATTAGTGATTTTTTTCAAAATTGGACATTGCACCTGAACCTTTTAGCTGAAATTGTCGGGGTCCTCCTCGTCACAACCATGATCAGCTACGGGGTCTACCGCCTATTGAATTACTTGAAAGGTTCGCAAAAAGTCCATTATCTTTTGAGAACGCTCGGAGATTCCCTCTACACTCCCTCGCAATGGTTTATCTGGGGCTACTCGGCAATCGTCATCCTCTCGCTCCTCATCGGCCACTTCGACTACCTCAAAAGCAAGTTCGATCTGGATCAAATCCGCCGGCTTTATTTCGCCATCGGCCTTTTCTGGCTCGTGATCATTTGGAAAAACCGCATCACCGGACATTTTGTCCGCAAGGCCGCCAAAAATCAAAACGCCCGCTATGACAAAGCTTTGATCAATGCCTTGAGCCGGATCTCCACAATCGGCATAATCGTGATGGCCTCTTTTGTCATCCTCGAAATTTTTCATGTGCCTGTCGCCGGCCTCCTCGCATCCGGTGCTGTCGGAGGTATCGCCATCTCCCTCGCCGGTAAAGACGTGATCAGCAACTTTTTCGGAGGGCTGATGATCTACATTCACCGCCATTTTGTCGTCGGCGACTGGATCAAATCCCCCAACAAGGGATTTGAAGGGGTTGTGGAAAACATCGGCTGGTATTTGACCCAGATCCGAACATTCGAAAGACGCCCTCTTTTTATTCCCAACTCGGTGATCACCGACGCCATCATTGAAAATCCCAGCCGAATGTACAACAGGCGTATCAAGCACGATATCGGCATCCGCTACAGCGACATGAAAATCGTCGGACCGATTGTCAAAGACATTGAAAAGATGCTTAAAAGTCACCCCGCCATCGATCAGGAGCAGTACTTGATGGTCGATATGATGGAATTCGGCTCCTACTCCGTAAAGATCTCAGTCTACTGCTTCACAAAAACGACCGAATGGCAGCAGTGGCGAAACGAACAGCAGGACGTTTTGCTGAAAATCGGCGAGATCATCGCCGGCCACGGCGCGGAAATCGCCTTCCCAACCAACACGGTCCATCTCCAGTCCGAAAACGTGGAAGCCTCAAGCGTCCCCTCCTACTCTTAGCCGCTGATAATCAGCGGATTGAAAATTTTCCCTTTATCGTAACCGGTTTCAACCTTATCTCTTTAACAATTAGTCCTTTATAACAAAATAAAGAAAGTTTCCATTTAGACTGTCCATCAGTTATAAGAGGGCTATAGCCCAGAGTTAAGACCATGGACGATACGAATGAACAAAAAAAAGAGAAGGAAAGGTATGAAATTGCCTTCAATCTTCTCGAGACAGGCCTGTGGGATTGGAACGCTGCGTCCGATTCCATTTACGGATCTTATCAGTTCTTTTCAATTTTAGGCTATAACCGTCCGCAAAAAACATTCACTATCGAGGATTTTCTCTCCCGCGTCCACCCCGAGCACAAGTCCAAAGTCGAGCTGACTCTTGAAAAAAGCCTGGAGGAAAACAAACGGTTCGATTTTTCTTTCCGGCTGCCTTCAAAAAACGAAAAAGAAATCTGGGTGCAGGCAAAAGGGCGCCCCGTCAAAGGTGAGGAGGACCGCATCGTCGGTATTTTGACAGATGTCACCGAAGAGAAGCTTGCGGAAATCGCTCTTATGGAAAGCGAGGCGACCCTCGAAAACCTTTTGATGATCACATCCGATGAGACGCTTGCCTTGAACGAAAAGATTCAGGCGCTTTTAAAAATGTGTCAAATCAACCTGAAAATGGAAAACGCCGCATGCGGAAAAATGCGCGAGGAAAAAATCAAAATCATTCAGCGCATCAGCCTTTACGAAACCCTTCAGTCAAGCGTGGAAGGCTCTTTAGCTCAAAACAGCATAAAGGAAATTATCCGGGCCGGCCACTCCGTCCACTTTATTGATTCCGAAGACAAAAATACCCGCTCGTTTATCGGAGTGCCCATTTTTGCCGAAGAGAAAATATTCGGAGCCGTCTGGTTCTCGAGCCGAAATAAAAGGGACAGGGATTTTACCAACCGGGATTTTTCCCTGGTGCAGATCATTGCCCAATGGATCGGAATTTCCCTTGTCAACTCCAACGCCCAAAGAACCCTTGAAATCGAAAAGGAAAAAGCCGACAGCGCCAACCGGGCAAAAACGGAATTTTTAGAGACCATGAGCCACGAGATCAGAACCCCCTTGAACGGGATCATCGGAACGGCAAACATTCTTCTGGACACCCCGCTGAATGATAAGCAGACCTCTTTTGTGATGACCCTGCTCAAATCATCCGATTCTTTGCTTGCGCTGGTCAACGAGATTTTCGATTACACAAGAGCCGAGACAGGGCAGATCGACCTTGAGATCCACCCCTTTAACGTCGCAAATCTAATGGATGACATTGTCCGGCAAGCAAAGCCCAACGCCGAAAAAAAAGGCCTCGACCTCAACTGCCGCATTGACTCCGAAACTCCCGAGCATGTTATAGGCGATTCGGTGCGAATCAGGCAAATTATAGACAGCCTGATCAAAAACGCACTTAAATTCACCCATAAGGGAAGCATTCGGATCGAGGTTGAACCCGTTCGGATCGAAGGAAGCGAATTTGAACTTAAATTTTCCGTAGAAGACACAGGCATCGGCATTCCCGAGTCGATGATGCCCTCCATTTTTGAAAAATTCAACCAAGCCGACAGCTCCACGACTAGAAAGTATGGGGGAATAGGACTCGGTCTTGCGATGTGCAAGGAGATGACAAAAGTTTTAGGCGGAAGCATCGACGTGGAAAGCACCCCCGGACTGGGCTCGAAATTCTGGTTCACCGTGCCGCTGAAAATCGACCGCAACCAATTTATCTCCCCGTACACCTTAAGGCCACTTGAGGAAACTGCCCCTGCAGAACAAGACCCGGTTTCCGCAAAGCATTGCCATGTTATGATCGTCGATGACAACCCTATGAATGTCGACCTCCTCTCCAATATGCTCAAGAGTTTCGGATGCCGTGTAACTCCTGCCGGCGACGGAACCGAAGCTGTGAACTTAGCTAAAGCGGCAGACTATGATTTGATCTTTATGGACTGCCGCATGCCGCAAATGGACGGTTACACGGCAACGCAATTGATACGCTTCGACCAAAAGGCAAGGGGCGTCTTCAAAACGCCGATCATTGCGCTTACGGCTTACCTTTTCAATAACAACAAGGAAAAAAGCCTTGCCGAAGGGATGGACGACTACATTTCCAAGCCCTTTATAAAAGAAGATATCATCAACATCTTGTACAAATGGGTGCCTCAAAAAATCACGCAGAACGACGAAACGATACTCAAACAATTGAAAAGCCATTTCGGCGGGCAGTTCAATCAAATCATGAATGCCTATTTCGACATGAGCCGCGAGCTGCTTGAGTCGCTTGAAAAAGGAATCGACAACAAAAACGCCCCTTTAATCTCATCCTCGGCCAGAACGCTTCATTCCTACAGCATTCAGATCAACCAAATGTATATCGCCAAGCTTGCCGAAAAAATCGATTCCATGTCTGAAAGCAGCAAGCACGAAACAATGATGAAGGATTTGAGAAGCCTTAAAACCGCCATTGAAAAGCTTCAAAAGTGTTATGAAAATATCGGCATTGCCGGGTAGTAGATGGAAAAATCAAAAAAATTGAAAATCTTTCACTTTATAGCCACGTCAGTGATGGTCGCCTTTCTGATCTTGATCGGTTTTCTGGCCAACACTTACCGCAACCAATTTCATAAGGAACGGGCAGCGCTGCTGAATATAGCAGGCGGGCAGCGGTACTTATCACAGCATATTGCCTCGCTTAGTTTGCAGATAGCGGCAGCCGATGATCCGGAAGAAATCCGGGAGTTGAATCATCGATTAAACCAATCCATCGAACGCATACAGGATCAACATCAAACCATTTTAACCTACAAGCGGTCGAATGCTTTTTCCGATGATGAATACAACGAGCTAAGCAAAATTTATTACGAAGAACCCCACAACATTGACAAACAGCTGAATCAATTCGTTGCTGCCGCCGAGACGCTTAGCGGCAAACCCAATATCGAACTCGGGGATCCCGATCTGCTGAATCTCGTCAACTATGCCGAATCGCTGTATGAATCTCTAGACCATGCGGCACGGACATACGAGACCTTTTTGAATCAAAGCTACAACGAATTTATCCGCCTGATTATCATCATAGCGGCACTTGCTTTCGGGGCCGTAGCCTTCATCTTTTTGAGCATCGTTTATCCGGCGATGAGACACCTTGAAAAGAAAGAACATGAGCGCAACACGATTTTTAATAAATCCCACGATCTCATCTTCATCTGCGACACTGAAGGACTAATCACCTCTGTCAACAATACAGTAGCGCGCGTCACGAAGTACGCTCCCGAGGATTTGCCGGGCACCCCTCTTTTATCGCATTTTTCCGGAATGCCGGAAGGCAAAAATATTCACGATCTTATGAATAAATTCCATGAGATATCCTTAATCAAAAAGGACGGATCCACCATAACCGGGAAACTGCTCATATCGCAGTCGGACGACAAGATCATGGCCTTCATTGAAGAAATGACCCTTTTCAAAGAAGCCGAACGCGAGCTCATCGATTCAACGGAGCGTTTAAAAGAATCGGATGAGCGTTACGAGCTGGCCATTCGCGGCTCAGCGGTTGGCATATTCGATTGGAGAATCGACAAAAACCAACTTTATCTTTCTTCTGTATGCAATAAAATTCTAAGCGATGAAGACCGTGACGCAGTGATCGGTTTCAAAACTTACATCGAACGCATTCATCCCGAAGACCGCGAGCGGGTCGTCAAGGAGGTGAACCGCCACTTGTTTAAGCAAGAGGATGGTAAAGCGCCTGATTTTGAAATCGACTATCGCTTCACTCATGAAAAAGGACGCGAAATTTGGATTCACTCGAGGGGGCAGGTGCTCTGGGACAAAGAGGGAAATCCCTACCGCATGGCAGGATCGATACAGGATGTGACCGAACAGAAAAAAACCTTGGAAACTCTGCAAACAAATGAAAGGCGCTACGAGCTGGCCACTGACGGCGCCTCTGTGGGCATTTGGGATTGGGATATCCAAAATGATTATTTTTATGTATCGGACATGTGCTATAAATTATTCGGATATAAACGGGGAGAGCTTCCCGAGAAATTAAGCTCTCTTATCGGCCTGACCCACCCCGACGACAGGGACCGTATGCTTAAAGTGATGGAAGATCATTTAAAAGATCAAAAAAAGTACTCCATCGAATACCGCATCCAACACAAGCAAGGACACTATCTCTGGATCCACGCCCGAGGCCAGGCGCTCTGGGATAATGAGAACAATCCCATCCGACTGGCGGGATCGGTCGTCGACATTACCGAACAAAAAAAAATCGCCGAGCGTTTGAAAGAATCCGAGGAGCGCTACGAGCTTGCCATACGAGGCTCTGCGTCGGGCATTTTCGACTGGCAAATTGAAAAGGACGAGGTCTACCTGTCTCCTATTTGCAATCAAATTTTAGGTATCGGCGAGGAGGAAGCGGTACGGAACTTCAACACTTTCATCGAACTCGTCCACCCCGACGACCAGGAAAGGCTTGTGCGCGCCGCAAACGACCACCTCTATAAGAAAAACGATTTTGACATCGAATACCGCATCA
>SLFE01000261.1 GCA_007124415.1 Waddliaceae bacterium
AATCGACTTAAAAGGGCCGGTAAAACCGGAAAAAACTTCAGCGGCCTGCGATGTCGTACATGTTGAGCTTGATTCTGCAGACAACCGTTACGCAACCGGCCTATCCAAAGCCTTAAAGTCGCTTCTCACCCTTCCCGAATACGGAGCTGTCAAGATCAAGCTCACGCTCGCAAGAGACGGCAAAGTCAAGAAACTTGAAATCATCAACTCCGAAAGCAAAGTCAATGAAAAAAACATCGAGAAAGCTCTTAAAAACGCGAAATTTTCTTCCTTCAACAATCACTTTTCCGGAGAAGACGAGCACACATTTGTGATAGTATTAAGCAACGACATTTGATACAATCTCACACGAAAAACTGTTATTCCAGGAAGGTTTTTATGAAAAATTGTATTTTTTGCCTCATAGCGATGGCTTTGGCTTTCAACTTAACCGCGGACGACCAGTTTGAAGTACGGCTGGCAACAGAAGTTCAACTGGTTCCGATCTACCTTGAAAAGTTAGCTGGAGACGGAACAGAGCTAAGCCGCGAATATCTGAACGAAATCGATAACGTCCTCCGCTTTGATTTTACCTATAACGGAACTACCGTCCCCGTTCCGGCAAAGAACGGCCGGGAGCATTATATCATCTCAGGCAGCGTGCAGGGAAAAACCTTGACCGCATCCGTTCTTGATATCAAGGCCGGAAAAAAACTCTCCTTCGGCAACATCGAGCTTAAAGGAACCCTTTCAAGCGACCGCCGCCTCATTCATGAAATTGCCGACGCGATCCACAACAAGCTCTTCGGATTCGAAGGGATTGCCTCGACGCGCATCCTCTTTGTCGATAAAAAAAGCCAATCTTCAGGGGAAGTCTGGGTTGCCGATTACGACGGGGCAAACCAAAAGCAGCTCACCTATCAAAACGCCCTTTGCGTCAGCCCCTCTTTCATCCCCCCTCAGCAGGGCTATCGCAGCAAGGATTACTTTTACGTCTGCTACAAGACCGGACAGCCTAAAATCTTCCACGCCACTTTGGACGGCGGCAACGGCCAAAGAGTGACCAATCTGAGGGGCAATCAGCTGATGCCGGAGCTCAGCCGCGCCAGAGACAAACTTGTTTTCATCAGCGACGCGGCGGGCAATCCCGACGTTTTCCTTTACGATTTCGATCCGCAAAAAGGAATTATCGGCAAGCCGCGCCAGATATATGCCGTTCCCTTCGCCACTCAAGCCAGCCCTTCCTTCAGTCCGGACGGCAGCAAAATCGCTCTCGTCTCCAACAAAGACGGCCGCGCTAAAATATACACGATCGATATACCCTCTCCGGGAACACCCGTGAATCAAATCAAAGCCGAGCTTCTTGTTAAGCGAAACTGGGCATGCACCGCCCCCTCATGGTCTCCGGACGGGACAAAAATCGCTTATACATCAAAAAAAGACGGCGCGAGGCAAATCTTCGTTTACGATTTAATCTCAAGGCATAGCAAACAAATCACTCAAGGGCCCGGCGATAAAGAAAATCCTGCATGGGCTCCCAACAGCCTTCACCTTGCCTTCAATCAATCCAAGGAAAACGGATGCAACATTTTTATCGTCAACACCAACCAATTGAAACCTGTTCGGATCACCTCAGGCTTTACAGAAAAAAAATATCCTAGCTGGGAAAAGCGCTGATAGGGAATTCCATTGAGAGAATTATTCAACTATGTTAAGGTCTTGTCAGATTCATCACAAAAAGTTCAGAGGATATTATGAAGACGATAAAAATCATGCTCTCTTTCTCCTTAATGGCTTTGGTTCTGGCAGGATGCCGAGGCCGTTCAGCCCAAGACGTTTGGGACGATACCAATACATGCAGCCGATACATGGGCCAGGGAATCCGGAGCCTGGGAGGGAAGCACGGAGACTCCCGCGAAATCAGATCCCGCGACGATTTTTGCCGCCCGCAAATGTATGGCTATGAAGAAGAAGATTTCGTCCCCCTTCAAGACGAATACGGCAAGGACATGATTTGCATGGAAGCGATTCAACAGCCCAGGATTTCTCCCGGAGATGCCGGAAGCTCGATACCAGGAATCGAATCATTCAGAGACCCTCAAAACGACCCGATGCTAGCATCCGTTTTTCAAAACGTCCATTTCCCGTATGATAGCGAAAAAATTCAAGGGCAGGACAATCTCCGCAAAATCGACACAATCGCAAAATACCTGAAAAACAACCCGAACACTTATGTCTTCATCGAAGGCCACTGCGACGAAAGAGGGCCGCAAGCCTACAATTTGGCGCTCGGCACTCGCAGGGCAAACGCGGTCAGAACAATTTTAGCCGCCGAAGGGGTCGATCCGAACCACTTGTACACCGTCTCCTATGGCAAGGAGCGTCCGCTTGTAGAAGGGCACAATGACAATGCCTGGAGCAAAAACCGCAGGGCCCAGTTCAAAATCTACGAGAGGTAATATGGCAAAATCCATTCTCATTTTATTTGCCTTCACAGCCTTTTCAATCGGCCATGTGCGGGGAGACTCTCCCCGCTACTGGAAGTCTTCGAGGGATCCGCAAATTCCTCTTGAAGAGTTAAAACAGCAAATCTCTTTGCTCCGCAACGATCTTCGCAACCAAGAAGTAGAGCTTAAGCAGCTAAAAGAAAAGACCTTAAGCCACGACGAAGTTGTCGATTCCCTAGTTGATGACGTCGAAAACTCCACAAAGCAATTTAAGGATCGAGGCTGGAGCGCTAAAATCGACGAGCTGCAAACGGAAATCGACACGATTAAGCAGCACGCAAATAAAATAGCCGACGCCGTGGCTGTCAACCGAAAAAAAACAAACCGCCTCGAAGAGTCGATCCAACAGCAGGAAGCCAATTTGGAGACGATCGAGTCGGCGTTAAACACTATGATGGATGCGCTTGGAATCAAAGATCAACGAGTAAAGATCTACACCGTCAAGCCCGGAGATTCACTGGGCGGCATCGCGATGAAATACAACACCACCATCACAAAAATCAAGAAAGTCAACAGCCTTAAGAGCGATAAAATTATCGTCGGGCAAAAACTGAAGATGCCGTAGATGAATCCCATCGGAGTGTTCGACTCGGGCCTGGGCGGGCTCACGGTTTTAAAGGAACTGCAGGCCACCCTTCCCTATGAAAACATCTTGTACTTTGGCGACACCGCACATGTACCCTACGGAAATAAAAGCGCCGAAACCATCATCCGCTATAGCGTCGCCATCGCAAACTTCCTGATCGAACAAAAAATCAAGCTTCTTATCGTTGCCTGCAATTCCGCATCGGCTTATGCGCTGGAATCGATACAGATGCTAGTCGATATTCCCGTTATCGGCGTCATCGAGCCGGGAGCCAAGACAGCCGCCGCCCTATCAGTTAGTAAACGAATCGGCGTTTTGGGAACAAAAGCGACGATCCGATCGAATGCCTATCAAACTTCCATCCTCTCGCTCGCCCCGGGCGCTGAAGTTTTTCCCGTCTGCTGCCCGCTTTTTGTTCCACTGGTGGAAGAAGACTACCTAGGCAAACCCGCCGCCAAACTCATCGTTTGCGACTATTTATCCTCCCTCAAGAAACATAGCATTGATACGCTTCTTCTGGGCTGCACCCACTACCCGCTGCTCAAAAAACTCATTGTAAATGAGGTGGGTCCTCTGGTAAAGCTAGTAGACTCTGCCAGCACCTGCGCCGGGCAGGCCAAAGAAATTCTTGAGGACTTGAAGTTGATGAATGAATCGCCAAATCCTTTTACCCGGTTCTTTGTCTCCGATGACCCGGAAAGCTTCAAGCGGGCGGGCGGACTCTTTCTCCGACGCCCGATCGATCACGTCGAAACGGTTTCCGAGCTATACCAAAAAATATAGCCCGCAGTCAAGCCGGCGGCCGCGGCCTAAAAAAAACTTCCTGGCTATAAAAAAAGCGGGAAAAACCCCAAGTATGCCAACGAACGCGGCGATTCCGCTCCACGGGGATTCAACGACCAGTTGAGATCTGCTCAATACGGCGTATTGAATCATCTTTCCGCTATCGCCAAACTCGGGCTGAATCAAAAATGTTCCCTGGATTAAAACGGGCGAGCCGCTATCTGTTCTTCCCAACAGATCTTTGACAACCACTTGACGCTCAATATTTTTTTCAGAGCCGACGCAGCAGCTTTTAAGATTCGGCGAAGTGTCCAAAACCAACCTTTGCCGGCTGTCGGTATAAAGAAACCCCCTCATCCTCACTTCCTTGCCATTAAGATCGGCAAGCTCTTTTCCGTTCATCTCCGGTATCTTCGAGATGGCCACCTCAGGGCAGTCCGCATTTAAGGCCGCCAATATAAACATGAAAAAAAACAACATTGCCCGCGCCAAAGAAACACTCCGATAGCTTGCGTTTGAAACTGTAAATAGTGTACACCGAAAGTTTATCACTTTAAACTTTTTTAGAGAGGACAAAATGATCAGACCCGATTATCTTGAAAAGTTTCGCTCAAAATTCCGAGGCTCTATCGTCCTCCCCGAAGATGATAACTATAATGAAGCCAGAAAAATCTACAATGCGATGATCGACAAGCGTCCGGCGCTCATCGCCTACTGCAGCGATGTGGCTGATGTCATTTACTCTGTGAATTTTGCCCGGGAAAACAAGCTTCTTGCTTCTATCAGGGGCGGCGGCCACAACGGTCCCGGCCTAGCGCTTTGCGACGGCGGCCTGGTCCTCGACATTTCCCGCTTAAACGGCATCCGTGTCGATCCCGATAACAAAACCGCCCGTGTCGGTGCAGGATGTGTCTGGGGAGATGTCGACCACGCGACCCACCCTTTCGGCCTGGCCGCCTCAAGCGGCATCATCTCGACTACCGGCGTCGCCGGCCTCACCCTCGGCGGGGGCCACGGCTACCTCTCGCGCAAATACGGCCTGACAATCGACAACCTGCTGGCAGCCGACGTGGTGCTCGCCGATGGCAGCTTTGTCAAGGCAAGCTCCGAAGAAAACGAAGACCTTTTTTGGGCCTTGCGGGGCGGCGGCGGAAATTTCGGAGTGGTCACCTCATTTTTATTCAAACTGCATCCTGTCAGCACCGTTTATGGCGGACCGACTTTTTGGCCAATTGAAAAGACGGCGGAGGCCATGCGGTGGTACAAAGAATTTATTCAAAATGCTTCCGATGATCTCTATGGTTTTTTTGCAGTTTTACAAGTACCGGCCGATCCCATGTACCCTGAGCATCTGCACAATCGGAAGATGTGCGGGGTCGTTTGGTGCTATACCGGCCCGATTGATAAGGCCGAAGATCAATTTAAACCTATCAAAGAATTCGGTCCGCCGGAATTCGAACATTTGGGTCCAATGCCCTTTCCCGCCTTGCAATCGGCTTTCGATAAATTCTATCCTCCAGGCCTTCAGTTGTATTGGAAAGGCGATTTTTTCAAAGAGCTGCCCGATGAGGCGATTGAGAAGCACGCAGAATACGCATCGAAGATACCGACACCCCTCTCAACGATGCACCTTTACCTTATCGACAGGGCTGTCCAAAAGGTAGCAGAAGACGAGACTGCCTGGAGCTACCGCGATGCGGTTTGGTCCCAAGTCATCGTCGGCGTCGACCCCGATCCGTCCAATAATGAGCGTATGACCCGGTGGGCAAAGGATTATTGGAAAGCGCTTCACCCCTATTCCTGCGGAGGGGGCTATGTCAATTTCATGATGGAGGAAGGAGAAGAGCGTATCAGGGCCACGTATCAAAACAACTACGATAAACTTGTGAAGGTGAAGAATCAATACGATCCGACAAACTTCTTCAGGGTCAACCAAAACATCAAACCTTCTTAATTCTTGAATAAGGAATGAGTAATTGATATGATTGCACTTAAGCTATGACGAATTATCTTTTCACATCCGAATCCGTCGGCATCGGGCACCCCGATAAAATTTGCGATCAAATCTCCGACGCCATCTTGGACGAGTGCCTCCGCCAGGACCCCGGCTCAAGGGTTGCCTGCGAGACGCTTGTAGGATCCGGCCTTGTCGTCCTCGCAGGTGAAATTACAACCGAGGGACAAACCGATTTTCAAGAGATTGCCCGAAGAACGATCAAAAATATCGGATACCGGGACTTTCGCCTCGGATTCGATTATCACTCGTGCGGCATCATTGTCTCGATCCACAAGCAATCCCCCGATATCGCAAGAGGGATCGATAAAACAAATGCCCATGCCGATAACATCGGCGCCGGCGACCAAGGCATTATGTTCGGATATGCCTGCGACGAAACACCCCAGCTTATGCCCCTTCCCATCATGCTGGCCCATAAGCTTGTCCGCACCCTTAAAGATTATCAGGATCAAAACACCCTTCCCTATCTGCGCCCCGACGGAAAATCCCAAGTCACAATCGAATACAACAAAAACAACGAGCCCGTACGGATCCACACCATTGTTCTTTCGGCCCAGCACAGAGAAGACGCTGAACCGGAGCAGGTTCATAAAGATCTGACCAAAATGATTCACGACGTCCTTCCGGCGGATCTCCTTGATGAAAATACTCGATACTTCATCAACCCGACGGGCCGTTTTGTGATCGGGGGGCCTGCCGGCGACTGCGGCCTGACAGGAAGAAAAACGATCGTCGACACTTACGGAGGGAGAGGGCATCACGGCGGAGGGGCCTTTTCCGGAAAAGACCCGACAAAAGTAGACAGGTCCGCCTCGTATGCGGCGCGCTGGGTCGCTAAAAACATCGTCGCAGCAAAACTCGCCCGAACGTGCGAAGTTCAAATTTCCTATGCGATCGGAGTTCCCTATCCCCTCTCGATCAAAGTCGACACCTTCGGAACCGGCGAAGTTTCCGAAAGAGAGCTGGAAAAGATCATCCCGAAAGTATTCGATCTTTCGCCGAAAGGGATTATCGAAGAACTCGACCTGCTCCGGCCCATCTATCAGAAAACAGCTTTTGGCGGCCATTTCGGCCGGGAGGATCCCGATTTCACCTGGGAAGCGACAAACAAAGTCGATGCCCTCCTCAAGGAACTTTCTGTCAAATCAAAGTGAGCAAATGATTCAGGCTGGCCTCGACAGTCTGTTCAATGATGCTTTCTCGCGAGCCCTCGGCGCCCAAATTCCACACTGAAGGCTCTTTTCCGCGGCTTCCCACCGCTATCCAAACCGTTCCGACAGGTTTGTCAAAAGTTCCCCCGTCCGGCCCGGCAATCCCGGTCACTGCGATCCCGAAATCGCTTGCCGAGATCTCCAGAACCGCTCTTAGCATAGCCAGGGCCACTTCGGGGCTGACCGCTCCCGTTTTTTGAATCAGGCCCGCGGGCACGCCCAGCATGTCGACTTTAAGCGAATCGCTGTAGACGACGGCCCCGCCGAGAAAATACCGGGAAGAGCCGGCAACTCTTGTAAGCTTTGCGGCTATAGCCCCTCCCGTACACGATTCGGCGATGCTCAAGGTCACCCCTTTTTCCGTCATCTTTTTCTGAAGGTCTTCTTCAATCGACATTATGAACCTTGGCTGACTTTTATATTCTTATTTTGCAGTTGAGGATGGCGGTTGATCCAATCCAGGCAATCCTTTCCCAATCGCACCGAAGTCTTGATCAAGCCCCCCTCAACCTCAAAGGGAGTTGGCATCGTATGGCGGCGCATCCATTTTTGTAGAGATCGGAACAAGGCTCCGTTGGGATATTCGCCTGAGGTGAGAACCTGGACGACTTCATTGTTTTCAGGTTTTTGAAACAGTTGCGGAATGGAAAATTGCAGCCCCCAAGTGATGCAGTCCGTTCCTAAAACCATTGATCGAAACTTATGATCGAAAGGAGAATAATCAAGCGTATGCTCCTGTATCTGGATTACAGGACGCCTAATCCGGATCAACTGCTTGTCCTCGGCCACAAAGGCGGCAAAAAGATCATCCAAAGATCTTGTCATGGCAAAGTTAAACAGATTGCAATAGTCGTCTTTCTCGGGAACTTTGCCCTCTTTCAGCCTGCCGACATAAGCGGAATAGACCTTTATAAACTCATCAACCGGGATGAGCCCTTCTCCGGGAGCGGTAACGCCAGTTATCCTGACCAAAAAAAAGTTTCCCAGCTCGTCAAATAGGTTTTTCAGCTCATGGACATCCAAAAGTACATGGGCTTGAAGCCATTTACTGGCTTGAAAAGGAGGCTGCTCATTGAGTTTGAGTACTGGTATCATATTGAACAAAAGAGGCAATTATCAGCCAGACGATGCCAATGGTAATGGCAATGTCGGCCACATTAAAAATCGGGTAATGATAACCCCAAAAAACAAATTTAAACATATCGATTACATAGCCGTAAAGAAAATAATCGACCACATTGCCTAAGGCACCGGCAGTCAGCAGGCATAAGGGAATCACATATTTGCGGCTCGTGTTGAAGGCAATCAAATAAAGGCAAAGGCCTGCGATCAACACTATTCTAAAAACAAGAAGAGGGATTTGAAAATTAGACAAAGTGCCCCATGCCGCCCCTTTGTTTATCGCATGCACAATCGAAAACTCTATACCGAAAAAATCTTTAAAAACTCCGATTCCGTTGTAAGGATACGCCCAGCCGTTGACTCCGACCAGGGGGATTTCACTGTAAACATACCATTTAGTCAACATATCCGCGGCGAAAACGCCAATACCTAAAAAGATTCCCCAAAAAAAGGATTTTTGCATGAACCTACCCGTAAATTGCTAATTGAATGAGTACCGGCGCATCGTTCACATCAAACCTTTTTCATGCTTTTCCTGCGCTTCCACAGTCATTGTTGCATAAGGAACGGCGTCGAGCCGCTTTTTGGGAATCTCTTTTTCGGTGATATCGCATATCCCGTAAGTACCGGCTTCGATTTTCTCGAGAGCCCTGTCGATTTGGCGCAGAATTTCAAACTCT
>SLFE01000222.1 GCA_007124415.1 Waddliaceae bacterium
ATAATAATAGTGTGAAATATAAATATACCTATAATATAATAATAGTTGGGAAGGAGCAGCTTTAAGATAATAGTTCCATAATGTTAATAGAATACCCACCTCAGGGCCGGGGGTGAACTATGTTTCACCTATGGAAATCAGTTTTAGCGGCGCTTAGGACGGTATATTCTCTTAAGTCACTGTTGATTAGAGAGATAGTTTACTATACACTAGGGAATAGTTTGTTTCAAAATCTAATCCATAAATTCTTTCCGTCTTATCAAATCTTCAACCAAGTTAATTCAACTATTAAGCTGTTGGATCAACAGGAGCGCGCTCCTTCTCAAATAGATGTCGATTTGAATGAGATTTTAAATCTTGAACACCCCCTTAGAGCGGCTAAAATGTCAGATAAGCTGTCGGAGCTGATGAGGCGACGCATCGGCTTGCAGTTCAGGCTCGGGGGAGGCAAAGGCGGGCAGGACCCTAGATCCTTAGGTTATGTTGAATATGGTCTTCTTGTAAAATGGGCCGAATCCTGGAAGAAAGAACAAGACATTTATTTTGACAAATCACTTACTAAAGCAGAAAAAAAACATCTGAAATACGCCGCCCGCTACACCTTGTTTGTTGATCTTCTGCTTGAGGATAAGGATCTCAGAGATAAGTTTTTCTTCTGGACTCTTCAAGATGGCAATTCACCTGAAATTTTCATCGAATTTCCCTCTCTGACTGAATGGATCATCCAATCAGACCTTAGCCGGAGGCTGGGTAAATTCGACGGGCTGATTCAGATTGAAGAAACCAATGGCGTAAAAGATGTCACGCTATTGTTTGAAGGGAAGCCGGTCAGTATTCTTGACACTGAAAGAGAAATCGAATTTCGCGGTTCCTACACCCGAACGGTCGCTGAGGTTTTTGAAGTGTTTCGATGCAAGTACAAGGAAGTCGGGGATTTTGAAATTTTCGAGGATGGGGTGATCAGTTGGAATACGTTTAAAATGGGCTATTGGGACGATTCGCTTCAAGAATACATTTTGGCTGATTTTCTTAGCGATAACTGGTGGAAGGACTTGCCGCATTTTGAAACTCTGACTCATGAAGAGGTTGAAAAGAGATATGAAGTTGCCATTGACGGTGTGAGCTGGGTGTCTGCTGTTACGGCGACAAGGGGCAATATCAACTTAAGCTATGAGAAGACCCACGCCTTTATAGAGCTGGCGATTCCCGACGGGAGGGGGCGTTATCAGATTTACAACTTTGGAAAATATGGCCGCGATTTCCCGAAAAATATGTGGGACGGGCTCAAAAAGTTTACTCTGACTATGTTAGCTAACGTTATGTATCCCGATGAGAACGTTTACTACTCACACAGGCAAAGAGGGTACTATCCGTTTGTGATCAGTCCTGAAAAAGGAAGAATGATTTTAAACTTAATCAGGCATGAAATCTTTAGGTGTATGGCCGGCAAGAGCGTCTATCAGATCGAGTCTGATAACTGCGCTAAGTGGACTGTCGACATACTGACAGATGCTTTGGGTCCGGACAACATTCCGAATCTCTACAAAATGTCTCTGCTGGATTGCGAACCGGGCGGCCCGATGCAAAAACTTTTCAACCTTATCAAAAAATTACCCAAGTTTCTCCATGCTTTTGCCATCACGCGCCTCCATTATCCGATCGGGGCTTGGAGGGGTGTGTGGGTCAAGCACACCTATGGCAAAGAGTGGAAGTCATTAAGCAGCCACCAATTTTTTAATACGGCCGAGGTGTACCTTCCCGCCCTCGTCATTAAAAAACGCGATGAAGGCTTGTTTGACATTCAGACTGCAAATCTGGATGGGCAGACTAGGTGGAGCCTGGTTGTAGAAAAGGTCCTTCATCGCGTTTGTCTCTTTTATACTCTGTTCAAAAGGTGGAAGCTTTTGCTCAATCTTATCAAAAAAATATTTGACGCAAAGGGAGAGGCTGAACCACAACAAAGCGGCGGCATGCTTGAGCCACTGAATACATCTTGATTGTGTATAGTGTTCTTGCGTCTTCATGTTTTATGATGTATCATTTTGCTCTTTTTAGGAGGAGCGATGAGCATACAAAATCTGAATGATGTTGTCCTGCAGGAAATTGAAACCGGCAGTTCGAAATTTCATCAAGCTGTTTTGAAGAAGATTCCATTGGATGCGTTGCAGCAGGCCGTCTGCAGGCAAGCGAATGTCCTGAAAGAGGCAAAAAACGAAGTTCTGCACCCCCAATATACCCCTTCCCATGGTGTCTCGGGCGTTTACTCCCGAAACGCGGCCGGCGTTTTTCATAGGTTTTTTCCAAATCTTCTCAACACCGTCTACACAGCTTTGAATTATTTTGATGAAGGTCATCAGCCGGAGATGATTTGGGACTGCTATTTGCTATTGGACGTCTATTACAAAGTTTTTACTATTCCCGTTGCGCTCACCTTTGCTATCGGGGCGGTTGTCGCCCCGACAGCCGCGGCAGCTGCTGTGGCCGCGGCTGTCAGTATCGTCGGACTCGGCGCTCTTTATGTTTATGCCCGGTGGTTTCGCTCGTTTCCGGCTAAATTGAACTACGGAATTACCCGAATCGACCGGCAGTCGGGCGCGCCGATTGTCGGGCGCGACGAGGAGATTCAAGACATTCTCAAATTTCATTCCGATCAGCCTACACTTTCAAAAAAACATATCCTCATCATCGGAGATCCGGGAACAGGAAAGACGGCGACTTTGCAGAAAGCAGCGCGGAGACTCATCGAAAAATACCCCCGCTATGCAGTGTATGACGCCAGCTGCGCTCCGCCCGCAAAATCGGGAAGATTCAACAGCGGCCCCTTTGCCCGCGTGGAAGATGGAATGAAGCAGCTTGGATCTTTGGAGGAGAGGTCGGTTTTCATCATAGATGAGCTGCTTTCCTATGTGAAAGACAGCGAAGCGGCCGGAAAGTTAAAAAATATTTTAGACAAGCGCACCGGTACGGTTTGGGCGTCGGGAACAGTTGAAGATTTAAAGGTTTTAAAAAAAATTGATGAAGACAAAGGCGGGGATGCCTCGGAAGCTCTCTTGCAGCGGTTTCATGTGATTGATCTTAGAAATTATCCCGTGAGTGACAAAATGATGAAGGCCATGGTCTCTTCATATCTGCTTTTTCATAAAGAGTACATTCTTTGCGACAGTAATATCGCCGAAGAGGCGATAAGATTGGCAGCGCAGACCGGAATAAGCCAGCCTCGTTCGGCTTGCGAGCTGATCAATCAAGGACTCGCTGCCGTGAAGGCTAATTTGAACGCTCCCGGCATGACCTCTCAGGAGTTAAAAAATGCGCAAATAGACCTGGATGAGGCGGTAACGTCTTTTAGGCTTTTTGATCCAATCAAAAGAATGGAGGAGGGGGCAGATTCTAAAATTGAAGAACTTAAAGGGCGCGTTAAAAAAATCGAGGACTCTCTTTCCGAAAAGCGGCAGTGCGTGAAAAAAGTTGAGCGGCTCTGCAGGTCTATCCATCGGGATCAGAGGCAGCTGAGCGAGGTGGCCCGAAAAATTGTCTCCGGCGGCAATCCTCTGCTTGCAAAAGAGTTTCTTTATCTTAAATTCTGGAGCCTGCCAATGAAATACTTTGAAATCAAAAAGTATGAATCAAAGATAGGCGAGGATTATCCCGTTCGGCTTACAGCAGGCGTTCTAAAAGAGGCGCTTTCCAAGCAAATGGCTAATGGTTGACTTTTTTAGCGCTTTCAAGTATCAATGATCATTCTATTATAGGTTAAATCAATGCAAATTTTTATTTAAAGAAAGGGAAATCATGTTTTTGAACGCATATGGATTTGTGATCGGGGCGGGAATCATCGCTCTGCTCTATGGGATATTTTTAATCCGTTCGGTATTGTCCCTCGGCAGAGGAAACGAACGAATGCAGGAAATTGCCGAGGCTATCCAGGTAGGAGCCAGGGCTTATCTGAATAGACAGTATCAAGTCATTACAATGGTTGGCGCTGTCATTTTCATTTTTCTCTCCTGGAAGCTCGGATGGTTCGTCGGAATTGGTTTTGTCATCGGAGCGGTTTTGTCCGGGCTTGCAGGCTATATCGGGATGCACATTTCCGTTCGCGCTAATGTCCGGGTGGCCGAATCGGCTAGAACTAGTTTAAAGTCAGCTCTTAACGTTGCCTTTCGATCGGGAGCCATTACAGGTTTGCTTGTGGTCGGATTGGCGATACTGGGTATTGTCGTCTATTATATGGTCCTGCAAGCTTTTGAAGTTCCGACCCGTTCTCTGCTCGAGGCGCTGGTCTCCTTGGGCTTCGGGGCGTCATTGATATCCATTTTTGCCAGGCTCGGCGGGGGGATCTTCACCAAAGGCGCTGATGTCGGAGCCGATCTTGTCGGAAAGATTGAAGCGGGCATTCCCGAGGATGATCCTAGAAACCCTGCAGTGATCGCCGATAATGTCGGAGACAACGTTGGAGATTGCGCCGGCATGGCGGCCGACCTGTTCGAGACTTATGTTGTTACAATTGTAGGAACGATGCTTTTAGCAGGTGTGTTCTGGGGAGACTTTCCTCAAATTCAGAGTCTGATGATGATCTATCCGCTGCTGATCGGCGCTGTCTGTATACTAGGAACTATTGCGGGAACTTTTTTTGTCAGCCTCGGTAAAGGTAAAAATATTATGGGAGCCCTGTACAAAGGGTTCATTGCGACAGCTCTTTTTTCGGCTGTGGGAATCGCTGTCGTGACGCAAGCGTCGTTGGGCTTTGGCGAGACCTACACAGCGAACGGAGCTGATTTTACCGGGTTGAACATCTTTATCTGCGCAATTGCCGGGCTGGTAGTTACCGGATGCCTGATGTGGATTACCGAGTACTACACCGCTACACGGTATCGCCCTGTTAGAGAGATTGCCAAAGCTTCTGAGACAGGTCACGCCACAAACATTATACAGGGGCTGGCCGTATCACTGGAAGCGACAGCCCTGCCGGTTGTCGTCATCTGCGCCGGCATTCTTGTCACCTACTTAAACGCCCACCTTTTCGGCATTGCTATCGCAGCAACTTCCATGCTCGCTCTTGCGGGAATGGTTGTCGCCCTCGACGCCTACGGCCCGGTTACCGACAATGCCGGCGGCATCGCCGAGATGGCTGAACTTCCTCCCGAGGTGAGGCAGACAACCGATGCGCTGGATGCTGTCGGCAATACTACAAAAGCTGTTACGAAAGGGTATGCGATCGGCTCGGCAGGACTTGCCGCCATTGTGCTTTTCACTGCATTTATTGAAGATATTACGCACTACTTTCCCGGCATGCAGCTTCGTTTTTACCTGCAGGATGCCTATGTTGTGGTCGGCCTTTTCATCGGGGGTTTGCTCCCGTTTTTATTCGGCTCTATGAGCATGAAGGCTGTTGGAAGGGCAGCCGGTTCTGTAGTTCGCGAAGTTCGCAGGCAGTTTAAGGAAATACCCGGAATTATGGAAGGTACCGGAAAGCCCGATTACAGCCGCGCTGTTGATATATTGACAAAAGGAGCCATCAAAGAGATGATCCTTCCGTCATTGCTGCCGGTGGCTGCGCCGATAGTCGTCTATTGGGTTATCAATATCATCGCAGGGCAAAAGCCGGCGCTGTTGACAGTCGGCTCCATGTTGCTTGGAATTGTTGTGACAGGATTGTTTGTCGCTCTTTCCATGACATCGGGCGGCGGCGCTTGGGACAACGCGAAAAAATACATCGAGGACGGCCACTACGGCGGCAAAGGTTCTGAGGCTCATAAGGCGGCAGTTACAGGCGACACCGTAGGCGATCCGTACAAAGATACCGCAGGTCCTGCAATTAATCCGATGATAAAAATCGCCAATATTGTGGCTCTTTTGCTTCTGGCTATTTTGTCTGACGGCTTTTAATCTTAAAATGTACCCACAATGAGCTTGCCCTCATTGTGGGTTTTTTTTATCCTGACACTATGATCAAAAGAAACGAATACCTTTCCAGACTCCACTCTTCATACTTGTTTTACGAAATCGCGCAGAGAAAACAAAAGTTTATCTCTGAAAATCCGGGCGTTGATTTGCTCAACCTCGGAATTGGGGACACGACACTTCCCATACCCGCAACCGTTTCTGAAGCTATGGCAGAAGCGGCAAAGAAGTTGGGTACGCCCGAAGGTTATTCGGGGTATGGGCCCGCCTCCGGATCCGAAGAGCTGAGAGAAAGAATCAGCCGCGAAATCTACCGGGGAAGGGTCGATCCCGACGAAATATTTATCTCCGACGGATCCAAATGCGATATAGGACGCCTGCAAACGCTTTTCGGCCCCAACGCAAAAATTGCCGTGCAAGATCCCACATATCCCGCTTATGTCGACGGTTCGCTGATTCACGGTGTCTGCGACATCAGCTATATGCCTTGCGTGCCCGGAAATGATTTTTTCCCCGACCTCAATCATGCCAAGGGCTCCGACCTTATTTATTTCTGCTCTCCGAACAACCCGACCGGGAATGTGGCGTCCAAGCAACAACTCGAGGCGCTGGCGGCTTTTGCACAGAAACAACAATCCATCATTATTTTCGACTCCGCATATTCGGGGTTTATCCAAAATTCCGATCTGCCCCGATCAATTTTCGAAATTCCCGGAGCTGAAAAATGCGCCATCGAAACCGGCTCATTTTCCAAGTTGGCAGGTTTCACAGGCGTTAGGCTTGGCTGGACCGTAGTTCCCAAAGAGCTTCAATACAGCGACGGATCGCACGTTTACCCCGACTGGGTTCGGGTCGTTTCGACAATATTCAACGGTCCTTCGAATGTGGCTCAGGCAGGCGGCCTCGCTCTTCTTTCCCCTGAGGGCAAGAAGGAGGCTAAGAGCCTCATAAGCGTCTATATGGCCGGAGCGAGAAAGCTGCTGCATTCATTGAGCGGGCAGGGGGGCGAAGTCTACGGCGGTGCAGACTGTCCTTATATATGGGTTCGTTTTCCCGGCCAGGATTCATGGAAAGTTTTTCAGAATCTTTTGGAAGAATGCCGCATTGTTACCGTCCCCGGCGCAGGCTTCGGCCCTTCCGGCGAAGGATTTGTTCGGTTCAGCGCATTTGCAAAACCTGCCGACATTGACCGGGCTCTGATAAATTTAACCGGCTTGCCGAGCACAGTTCATTAGGCCGGAATTATAGACAAGATTTTAAGCGCCGGTATAGATTGAGGTTTTAGAGGAGGGTATCATATGGAGCCGCAATCGCTCTTACGGCCGCAGCCCGAGGCTGGCGATGTGGCGAAGTTGACCATAAAAGAATTGAAACGCAAGTATTTCGAATATGAAGATGTTGTCTGCAAAGTGGCGGCCGGAAGGTTTGAAAATGAATTGCCGCTTACGTTTCGCGATTGCTGGTTTGCAATGCAATGCTATTTGCAAGCGAGCCGGATTGGCGATATTTTGAAATCCAAACAAGGTCGTAAAGTCTCTAAACTAAAGAGGCTTAAAGAGAAGATATCGATAATTGCAGAAAGTGAATTCCCGGAAATTGAGGATCCTCAAAATCAGTCCGCCGATGTCAATCTGGACTACTGCAAAGACATTAGGCAGAAAATATTATTACTCTTTGGAATAGAATCTGTAGTAACTCCTGCGCATTTTCCCGGTTATGACGATAATTTTTTAAATTCGATAGAAGCCCGGAAAATAAATTTCAATAAAATCGACCAAAGCTTCATTAACGATTTTGAGCAATTAGCATTTTCTCTGATTTATCCACCCGAAGCATTTCGAGAAGATCTGTCTGAAAGTCCTGTCCTTAATCATTTAATCTTGCAAAACAAAAACATCCCAGTGAGTAATATCACTATCTATCTCTCTCTAGACGGGAAACACTGCCGGATTCGGATCGGAACGCTCCTCATTGTTTCCAATTCTGATTACATGAGCCCTGCGTATGCCCAAACGATATGCCGGATCGATAATGAGATTATCGAAGACATCATCAGAGAAAATGATCCGACATCCGGATCTTTAAAAATTCCCGTCCTGAGGGGGTATAGGGATATGGGGTTTAAGGTGGCGCGGTATTTAGGATTGACGTAATGTGAAAATTTCTTTATAATGCTACGATGAATGAGCGCAGCCGCCCAAGAGATTCCTATTATGAATAAATCTTTAAAAAGACTGATAGATGGCAACCATAGGTTCGTCAACAGCACTTGCAAATCATTAGTCGACTATCATGTCAATCGGCTATCAACAATAGAAGCTCAAAAACCATTTGCCCTTATATTGGCCTGTTCCGACTCACGAGTGTCTCCTGAGATCATCTTTGATCAGGGAATCGGCGATCTTTTTGTAATTAGAGTTGCAGGCAATATCCTTGAAGAGGTTCAGTGGGAAACGATAAAATTCGGCGTAGAGATTCTGGGCATCGACGCCATACTTGTCTTAGGGCACGAATCGTGCGGGGCAGTTCAGGCAACGATCGAAAAGGCCGACCTTGAAATACCCCTTATAAGGGAGCAGATTTCCAAAGGGATCTCTAATCTGACAAATATTAACTATGCGGCGAAAACAAATGTGCGCTATGTTGTCGGCAAGCTCAAAGAACGCTTGAAGGATAAGAATGCAGAGGTTTTCGGGGGATTTTACCACATTAGCTCCGGAGAAGTGGAAATCCTCAGTGAGACGCCAGTTCCTTTACATGCGCTGAGACCGCCGCCGCCAAACCCTCAGTGTTATAGCCCCCCTCTAAAACTGAAATGAGCCTTCCGCCGCAATGCTTTTCGGCTATCTCCATAGCCTCGCGGGTCAATGCGGCAAAATCTTCATCTTTAAGATTGAACATTCCGAGCGGATCATCCTCGCGGGAATCAAAGCCGGCGGAAACTATAATCAATTCTGGCTTAAA
>SLFE01000137.1 GCA_007124415.1 Waddliaceae bacterium
CGACCACTGGCTAGCATTCAAGGGACAGGCCATCAACGCGGGGAGACTCCTCAACGACCTGATCGCGGTCGGGGAGGACCACGGACGCTACCTAGACATAGGGATCGCGGGACACGAGATCTTCAGGAACCAGCACGGACGCTACCAAGTCCGAGTCTGGGCAGGAGACATCGACGAACTCCTCGAACTCCTCGACACCGAAGTGAGGTTCCGCATCACGGACCGGAGTCGCACGGTAGGTAGGCTCACCCTCGAAATCCGATAGGAGACACAGGGGGATCTGGAAGATCGGATCCCCCTACCCTATGTTCACGTCAGACGGGACGAGATATATTGAGTGTGCGGGGAGGGAACAACCCCGACACCAACACCGAGAGGGAGATCAACATGACCTGCACAGCATGCAACGGACGGACACGGAAGACCGAGGACATTCAGATTCGAATCTGCGAAGACTGCGGCGGACTGATCGGGACAGTGCGAAGAGGAGACCTACATAACCACGTCGACACCAGAAACTGGGCGAACGAGGACATCGAACAGGACAGGGTACGCTACTTCGACCTCAAGGTCCTAGGAAGCAACGGAGTAGTCAGGATCCACGGATGGTACGACCTAGACACCAAGCGCATCGTCCAGATGGGATGACGACGACGCAACCGGGGGAGGGAAACCTCCCCCACAAGGGAAGGGAGACACCATGAGGGACCTCCTAGTCACCTACCTAGCCCACATCAACCCCTACGGAGGACGTCGACTGATGAGTGCTCAGGCGAGGGAGACCCACGATCTGGAGGAAGCCAAACGGGAGAGACGCAATGATGAGGCCATCCTCTACAACGGGGACGGTGCATACTGGGTGATCAACCACCACGACGCAAATCGACTGGCGATCTTGGGATTCAGGTATGTTCACGTCACCAGCTAGGTGATATATTTTAGGTGAGGCACGGAGGACGCGCTTACACCAGCAGGAGAGAGGCGATCAGGATGAGAGCAGTCAGACGGAAGGCGGAGGAAACCCTCGGAGTGACACTCAAAGTGAAGGCGATCACGGCGGCGGAGATACTCCTACAGGGCGAGGGACTACGGATCAGGTACCACAGGGACACCGGAATCTTCCAGATGGAGGGATCGGGATGACCAGACTAGAGAGAATCCTCGAGGAACTGCAGGCGGACGGGTACCACATAGTAAACACCACCGAGGAGACCACGATAATCGGACTGACGATGGACATGGCGCGGGACGACGAGTTCGGAAACCGGAACTGGACGGCAACGGAACAGGCCATCGGACTTACGACCATAGACGACGGGGAGGAACTGGTCTGGATAGCATCGACCGGAGCCAACCGGAACCTGATGACCCTACTGAACGCAATCGACCGGACCGAGAAGGTGACGGAGACGGACATCAAGATCGACGAGTACGGGAACGCCTACGGAGTGGAGTTCTTCGCGGAGCCCAAGACGGACTACGGACTGCTACTGGTAGACATCTACATGGAGGCCAGTCCCAAGGTCGACTACGGGATCGGGGAGAAGAAACCCTACCGCGAGGGAATTGAACTCCTGCTAGCATAGGCGAGATCAACAGGGGGATCCGGAAAATCGGATCCTCCTCTCTATATGTTCACTTCGGAGACTAGGTGATATATTTTAGGTGCGGGGGGCGGGAAACGCACCCCGACACCAGAACGAGAGAGGGATCACCATGATCTACCGCACACTAGCCGAGGCCATCGAAGGCAAACTGGAGGACGAACTGAGATTCGAAGCGGAGACCACCGAGGAGCAGATCAGGGCAACGGTCATAGCGAGCTACCTAAGCGACCTACAGCACGAGACGCACAACCGCGAGAGACTGCAACAGGGACTGCTGGTAGCCATCGAGGAACTCCACGCCACGAGGATCCTGCGGGAAGCCAACAAGTTCCGGATGGCCAGAGCACTCCTCGAGACCATCAACAGTCGGACGACCAGCAAGGACATCACGGAGACCCTCAACTGGGCGAAGCGGATCCTCTTCCAGATCGACGAGGAACTCAACCCGAGACGGAACCAGTAGAGACACATAGGAGAACCGGGGGAGGGCAACCTCCCCCTAAGGAGGGAGTGGCACCATGAAAGTCTACGAGGCGACCACGAAGGAAGGGATCCCCATCATCCGAGTGTTGTCGATGGACGAGATGGACGCACTGGACGACATCCACCAGACCCTGTTCATCTTGGACGACCATGTGTGGGAGATGTGGATGATCGACGGGGAGAATTTCCGAGAGGTATGTTCACGTCAGTGATATATGTCATATATTGTGAGTGAGAGGAGCGTGACCGAGATGGCCAAGACGAGAGAGCGCAGGTGCACAAGATGCGGGGGACAGGGCGGATGGAGAGGTTGGCCGGGATGGACCTGCTACAGGTGCGCCGGGACGGGAATCGACCCCACTCCGGAGATCGTCAGGACCCCCGAGGAGGAGGCCAAACTCGCAAAGCGTCGCCAGCAATACCACGACCGGAAACTGCGCAAGGCGGAGGAGCAACTGGAGAGCAACCTGAACGCACACGAGGGACTGCGGGAGGCATTCGAGACCGCATACGCGGAGGGTAACGACCACTGCTTAACGGGATTCGCTACGGACATCATGAGCAAGGCCAGAAGGTTCGACCTCACGGAGAAACAGGCGGAGGCGTTCATCGAGCACATAGACAAGAGGATCCAGACCCACAGGGAGAGGGAAGAGGCCAGGGTACCCGCACCGGAAGGTAGAGTGAACATAGAGGGAAAAATCGCCACCGCACGAGTCGAGTACAACCACTACGGGAGCACGGTCAAGATTCTCCTCATCGACGACAGGGGATTCAAGGTCTGGGTCACCCTGCCCAGCAAGATCATGGACGCGGAGATTGGCGACCGGGTGATGATGACAGTGACCCTAACACCCACGGACGACGACCCCACATTCGCCATAGGCAAACGACCCACCAAGGGAGAAATCGTATGAGATGCTACACCTGCAAGCACTGGATCGCCGGGATGTGCAGGGGGAGGGAGACAACCTCCCCCGATCATTCCTGCGGGAACTGGAGATGGAGGAACGTGATCCGAGGATGTGAGGGGTGTGGGTACGTTCCCCTGTTAAGGGACGGGAGGAGGATACCCGGAGGATGGAGGTTACCCGTAGTGTGTCCCACCTGTGGGGGGAGAATCCGATTCATCCAACCGGTCCGATGGGATTGATATATGTCTGGTGAAGTAGTAATATGTCTGTGAGGAGGGATCAGCATGACACTGAGAGAGCGCTACGAGCGACTGAGACGCGACTACCTGTGGGAGGCCCCGAAATCCGACAAGGTCACTCTGGAGTGGTCGAAGAGGATGACCAAGTCCGCGGGGATGTGCTACTACAACCGGAAGGTCATCAGACTGTCAACCCACTACCACGAGAGGTTCCCAGAGGATATCGACAACACCCTCCTGCACGAGATGATCCACCTGTTGGCTCCGGGACATGGTGATAGTTTCAGGAACTGGCTCCAGATCGTCAGCAACCGCGGAGGGGAGGTTTCCCGCTACTCGAGGGAGAGGGCGGTGGCCGTCGAGGATTCCAAGTGGAGATACACCTGCATCCGCGATGGGTGCGACTTCGAGATGGGGAGGAGTCGGCGACTTAAGGAGAGACTCAGACTGCTGGGTAGGTGTCCGAAGTGTAGGTCTAGGATATTGGAGCACGACCAGAGGGATGTTCCTTTAGGGAGTTCTGTAGTATCCTGTGGTCACGAATCTGGGAAGGGAGATGCGACCATGAGAATCGAGGAGATAATCAGGAAGGGCAAGCAGGACCCACGTAGGTGGAATCGCAAGGATGGCATACTGGCACTGCTACCGGAGGAGATCGAGGAGGTACGGGAGATGGAGTTCCCGATCCACACGACCTCCGCTACCGTCGAATGGGATCCGGTATCCTTCGAGACCCTGAAGATCAGGGAGGGACGAGACGTCGCGGAGGACATGCTCATGTGGATCGGAGTCCAGCACTACTTCACCGTGGAGGATTTCGTCCGAGAGGCGCGGGAGTTGGGTGTCTGCAAGAGAATATCCAACCTCCCCCGCAAACTGGTCCCGGGTAAGACGAGACTGTTCCTAGCCCACGACGAGGGGTACTCGGGGGATGCGGTCATCTTCGGGTACGTCACGATCGAGGAGGTGGAGATCACCGTTAACAGCGAGGACGAAATTCCGGAGGAACTCCGCGGGAAGGTCCGTGCGGTACTCCCGGAGGAACGTCGCAAAGAGGAGGAGCGTGGATGTGGATTCCGCGACTCCAACGGGGGTCTGTACGTCACCGCCAAGACCGAAGAGTTCGTCCAACTGGATCCCCCGGTAGACTACAATGCCACAGTCAACCAGTACGGCAAGCGGTTCCGCGGAGTGAAGATGATCAACGGGGCTGCTCTGCTGGCGGAGGATGCACCCACCAAGGAACTGCCCACCATCCGGAATGAGCGCACCGATACCATCGAGATCGAACAGGGATCCCAATGGTCTCCGGAGGAGTTTAAGATCATAGAGACCCTAATAGACGAGGGTCCGAGCCGGGCGTGGGCGTTCCGCGAGTACTCCCGGATGACCAAGGGAGCCCGCACGGTTCACTCCATCGAGTCCGCGTGGTACAAGAGGAAGGATGAGGACAAGTGAACTACCTGAGGATACTTCTACTGGCGACCGCTACCGTTTCCGCATTGGGACTGATCGTCGAGAGGGACGCAATCTACCTAGCTGCTCTGGGGATTGCGTCCGGGATCCTAATCGCGATGGAGGTGCTCCTGTGAAGATCGACATGACTGCAGGAGAGGTAGAGGTGCTGGTAGACAACAGGTTCATCCGCGGGAAGTTCGTGGATTACGATCCCATCCGGGGAGTCTGTAGGGTGATGATGGACTACGAGAGTCCCCCGGTGAACTTCTCAGCAGGGGACGTCTTCATCCCAAGGGAGGAGGAAACGAAATGAGAGGATTCACCGAAGAGGAACTGCAAGATCGCAGACCGAGAGTTGGCAGAAGGTCCGCCGTCGAATACTGCATCACTAGACTCTATGAGGACGACCAGTATCACATGACCGATGAGGTGGTGGAGGGTCTAACCTACGAGGAGTTGCTCGGAGCATTGCTGTGCGGAAGGGACTCGCTAATCGCGGGTGAGGAAGAATGACCCTGTACCTGTTGGGGTTCGCAATGGGGTGCGTCGCGGCGATGGTCTGGATAATCCGGAGGGATGATGTGTGATGGCGGTTATACTGGAGGTCAAGATAAGCGAGGACGGAGAGGTCCGGGATCACGTCACCGAGGTCATCTTCACCGGTTCCACCCTATCGGGAGTCCACATAGACCCCTACGGGGAAACCAGTGAGAAGAGCATCGAGTTTGACATACCCAGACGGGTGGGTATCTCCCACGCGATGCAGAGAGCGCTGAACCGGCTATTGGAGGAGATCGAATGACTTGGTACTGTCCCAAGTGCGGGGATCCCATGCACACCAAAACCTACTACGATACCCGGGGAGAGTGCTGGTCCTGCGGATTTCGTGTCACCAGCGTGAAGCAGTACGACGATGCGTGGCGGGACAAGCGCGTCCGTCTGGAGATCGATCAACTGGTGCAGGAGGGATCCCACATGGAGGCCGCTGTCCTCCAGTTGTCGCACGATCTCGAGTTGGACGAGGCATATGCACGAGAGTTGATGGTACGGATTGTCTCCGCAGTTAAGCACGAGGTACAATAATGACGGTCGCTCTCTCAGTGCCCGGGTGCGGTTCGGACTTTTTCCGAGTCGCACCCTTGCTCTTGGGGTGTGTTACATATAGAATATTAGGGGGAGGGAGAGACCATGAAGTTCCAGCAAGCACTGGATTACATAGAGTCGGGTCTTAGGGTCATCCCACTGCATCATCCGACGGAGGATGGATGCTCCTGCGGTAGGGATCCCTGTGCTTCAGAGGGGAAACATCCTCGGACCTCCCATGGAGTGAAGGATGCGAGTTCCGATCCGAAGCAGATTGAGAGATGGTGGAGCAGGTGGCCGGACGCTAACATAGGAATCGCCACGGGGATGGGCATCGTCGTGCTGGATTTGGACGGCGAGACCGGTCGCGAGTGGCTGGAGGAGAACTCCGAGAGGGTCCCCGAAACCCTGCGGGTGACCACAGGTAACGGGATACATCTGTACTTCCAGACTCCCGACGGGGAACCCATAGGCAACCGCAAGATCACGGGAGGCGAGCGCGGTGAGGTCCTCCTGAAGGGTAACGGAGGGTACGTCGTGGCTCCTCCGTCCGACCATCCGTCCGGAATCACCTACCAGTTTGACGACCCCGATGTGGAGGTCGCGATCCTCCCGGATTGGATCCTCGAGAAGGATGATGAGGGGAAGAAGGTCGTTCTGGGAGAGGACCTAGTTCGTGATCCCTCCGCCAATCCCCCGATGATGAAGTTGGGTAAGATGATGTCCGATTCAACCTTCATCAAGACGTGGGAGCACCGACGTGCGGAGGAACTGGCAGATTCGTCCATGTCCGGGTACGATCTATCCCTCGCATCTCAGGTTGCGTCGGAGGGATGGTCGGATCAGGAGATCGCTGATCTGATAATCTCGCACAGGCGGGAGAGGGGATCCGAGGCGGATCTGGCGAAGGTCATGGAACACCCGACCTATCTGGAGGATACGGTAGCTAGGGCTAGACGGCGGAAGGACTCCAGCGGAGATCTGGAGGGAGCCGTCCAGCACATCATCCACGGGCTGACCCAGAGAGGTTTGCAGGATGCTCAATATGACCTGCATCTCGCAGATGGATCAACCGTCTCGATTTCGGGTACGATTGAACTGATGAATCTGAAGAAGGTCCGTGCGGCGATCTGGGAGGCGGACTCCGATCTCATGATCCCGAAGATGAAACAGAAGGACTGGGAGGACATCATGGTCGACTACCTGCGGGATATTCGGGAGATTATACCCACCCTGACGGACGAGGAACAAACCGAGGGATGGGTACTAGATGCTCTGGATTCCAGCATGAACTCCGGCCCACACACGATGGACTCCGGCCACGAGGAGCGCAACAACATCCTCGAGCGCATGGGCGGCGGAGGTACCTACGCATTCATCGACAGGGAGAGCAAAGCGTACCTGCACCTGCAGGAATTCAAGCGGTTCCTGCGTGTCCGGTTCGACGAACGCATTCCCGAGAAGATGCTGGCTGAACGCCTATCCCGTCTTGGATTCACCCGCAGGCAATTAAGATGGAAGTCCCCCACCGACGGAGCGTCCAAGCGCATCCGACTGTGGGTAAGCGATCACCCGGTGGCACATGAGGGGCAACGTCCCAAGATGAGGGTGATCCGCAACGAGGACATGGACCGCATGTTCTCGGAGGACTCTGTCACAGGGTCACAGGGTCCGCGAGAAATCGACTAGGATTGAGAAGTCGAGCAGACCCCGTGTCGTTGTGACAGAAGCCCACGAACCCATTCCCCACATGAGAAAATCCAAGATCCTCTGGGTGTGACAAGGGTGTGACAGGTTGTGTCGCTCCGGGTGATCATTATATTAGTTCGAGCTCTACCCGGGTAGTTCGAGCTCTACCCCCCCGCGGAGTACCTAATGACGGATTCGGATTAGTCCGGAGTGAATTTTCTTTCGTCATTATGGTATCCCCCACGGTGGAGGAGGTAGAGATCCACTTGGACAAGCGGGGGAGGGTCATATATTATCTATGGGATGTCCTTTACTGATCGTCTCCGGGGAGCTATACTTATGGGAGATATACCTCGAAGGGAGAGATTATAGTGGATGTGAAAGTGAAATACCACGAAGATCCGCTGGCGGCAGTTCTGGACGAGGGGTTGACTCAGGAGCAACTGGAGCATTTGAAAGATGTCATTTATCCGGACGTCGGCGAGTTCAAAAGGGACATGATGGACGTGGTCCTATCTACCTCAACTGCGTGGAAGGCTGCGGCGAAGGCCAAGGAGACCCTCAGAGATGACGTCACGATCTACAGTCTGTACCGGGTTGCGCAGCAGGTGCGGACGGACATGTACGAGGAACTCACCGGTGTGGACGCACAGTGGTGGTGGGACGAATTGGTGAAGAACGACGTCGTGGTGGGGATCCCTCCGGAGATGGTGCGCAAGCTTCGTGAGCAGTTCCTGACGGAGGACTACCATATAGAGCAGATAATGGCGGTTAGACTGGTTCGCAAGGAGGAGTAGATCATGGGTACCTTCCCACGTAAGAAGTTTCACGATATGACCGATGAGGCGTGGGACGAATTGTACGGAAGGTGGATATCCGGGGAGGCATCGCTGAAGGTGCTGGCGGATGAATACCCGGTGACTCTGCACTCCGTCTATGCTCGCTCCAGTTCTCGCAATTGGAGTGCTGGCCGGGCGCGTCACGCGACGGAATTCGCGGAGGGATTGGCAAGACGACGTGCTGACGAGGTGGGTGACTGGCTGTTCAACATTGAAGATCCCCTGAAGACGGAGATTCTTCCTCGTGCGTTCGAGGAGATCGGGAAGCACTTCGATCCGGAGCTGATGGTGGGCAATCGGATGAGCCCGAGGGTTCTATCCCAACTCGCACAGGCGGCGAAGGCGTGGCACTCCATCGCTAGACTCATCGCGGGGGAGACCACCGAGGAGGTAGGGGTATCTAATTGGCGGGACCTCCTGCAAAAGGTCCATGATGGGGAGGATCCCGTCCGAGCTACCCTGCAAAGTGATGAAGAGGACTGACTTTCGGTCG
>SLFE01000142.1 GCA_007124415.1 Waddliaceae bacterium
TCCTGTTTTCATCTGGAAGGGAGGCGACGGCGTTACTCTTTGCATACCTTCTGTCTTTATTTCTTGGACCGGGGATGTTCTTGATTCTAAAATCCCCCTTCATAAATCGGAGAAAAAATTAAACTCCGCCGTTTCCCGCCTTTTGAAGCTAACGGGAATCGAAATCGACTATACTTATACTACGCTTGGCCTTGAACAGGAATATTTTGTCGTTGATCGCAGATTAAGAAACTTGCGCCCCGACCTTGTGCTTACAGGGAGAACGGTTTTAGGCGCGCCGTCTCCAAAAGGGCAGGAGCTTCAGGATCATTACTTCGCCTCGGTCAACGACCGTATATTGAGTTTCATGCATGACTTTGAGTCAAGAGCCTTGGAAGTGTCTGTGCCGGTGCAGACCCGGCACAATGAAGTCGCCCCATCTCAATACGAGGTAGCACATGTATTTGAGAAGTCGACATCAGCTATAGATCACAATATCTTAATGATGGAATTGATGAGGCAGACTGCTGAAAAGCATGGCCTTGCCTGCCTGCTTCACGAAAAACCCTTCCAGGGACTGAACGGATCGGGAAAGCACGCCAATTGGTCGATTATGACTAACACCGGCATTAATCTTTTGGACCCGACAGATCTTCCTGAAAATAATCTCCATTTTCTCGTTCTGATGACATCGATTCTTAATGCGATATATGAACACTCTGCCTTGTTGCGTGCGTCTATTGGTTCGGCATCAAACGACTGCCGCCTTGGCGGGCACGAAGCGCCTCCGGCGATTATCTCGGTGTATCTTGGCGAGGAGCTGGAAGAACTGCTGAGCAATATAGAAAAATCAGGATCCCACAAAACCAAACAACGATTGAATAAATACAATCTCGGCTTGTCGTCGCTGCCCGATCTCTCAAAAGATAACACAGACCGAAACCGCACCTCTCCTTTTGCTTTTACAGGAAACAAGTTTGAATTCCGCGCTGTCGGTTCTTCATCAAACCCTTCATTCAGCATCACGGTTTTAAATGCGGTTGTCGCAGAAAGCCTGAACAAGATCATTGATGAGATCGAGAAAAATTTGGGTAAAAAGCAAAAACCCGATAAAAAAGAGCTGGCCGCTGCTGCGACTTCTGTCCTTCAAAAATACTTGAAAAAGTCAAAAAATATCCGTTTTTCAGGGGATAATTACAGCCGGGAGTGGACTCAGGAGGCCAAGAAAAGAAAACTTCCAAACATTCAAAAATCGCCCGAGTCCTTTAAGGCGCTTTTAGAAAATAAAACTATTGACGCTTTCAAAGACATTTTACTCAAGCATGAGCTTGAAAGCCGCTTCGAGCTGATGATGGACCACTATATTCAGACAATTGAAATTGAGCTTAAAGTCATGCTTGAAATGTTTAGGACCCAGATTTTCCCCGCAGCGATTAAAACCCAAAACGATTTCGCCGGCAGCCTGGCTTTCCTTAAAGACGCATCCATTTCAATAAAGAAACTCTCCTCTCAGAAGGCGGCATTGGAAAAACTGGCAAAAGCTATTGACGATGCGCAAAGTTTGGCAGAAGAATTGGATAAAGTCCGGTCGGAAGCCGCAAGAACAACAAACATCAATCGCAAGGGGGAAGTTTTTGTTAAAAAGGTTCTCCCTTTGTCGGACAAATTTCGGCTGGCTGCGGACAGATTAGAAACCCTTGTCGACGATCAGTACTGGCCCATACCTAAATACAGAGAAATTTTATTCCCCAAATGAAAAAAAAAATCGGTTTATACGGCGGCACATTCGATCCCATACACTACGGCCATCTTAATCTTGTTATTCAGGTGATGGAATTGCGCGCCCTTGATGAAGTGTGGCTGATTCCTACAGGAGTTAATCCTTTCAAGATAGACAAAGATCTCGCTGATGCAAAATACAGGTTGGATATGACCCGAAAGGCAGCAGAGCCCTTCCCGAATCTGAAAGTCATGGATAACGAGCTTAGGCGCGAAGGAGTTTCCTATGCCATCGATACTTTAAAAGAATTTTTTCAAAGGGGCGGGGATGACAATTATTCCATTATTATTGGCGATGACGCCGCCAAAGGATTTTTTAAATGGAAGGATGTCAATGAAATTGTTGAAATGGTGCCGGTCTTCGTCGGAAGGCGGTCTTGCGATTTTAATATTAATGACCTAGAGGGCGATCCCCAAGTTCTTCAAGCCCTGAAAAAGGGGATGACTGATACCAGAATTGTCGAAATTTCCAGTACTGAAATACGCGAGAGGATTTCAAAAGGGCTGAACTGCCGCCACCTCGTTCCTTCGAAAGTCATGGACATAATATATAAAAAACATTTATACTCTTAATTGTATGGAAAAGAAAGACTTAGAGTTAATAGCTCAAACGATTTTCGATAAGAAAGGGACCAATATCTTCGTTTTGGACGTGCGGGGGCTGACATCAATGACCGATTATTTCGTTCTAGCCGAAGGAAATGTCGACCGCCATGTCAAAGCCATCGGTGATGCAGTTATCGACTCGATGGAAAGTGCCGGAATTGAAGTTCTTCGGATCGAGGGCAACCACTCGGCCGACTGGATGGTGATCGACTTCGGCGATGTTTTCGTACATTTATTCACTACGGGCGTTCGAGAGAAATACGGCCTGGAATCCGTCTGGAGCAAAGGTAAAATAGTCGATGTGTCCATAGATATATCGAAGAAATAACAAGGTATCTTATGTCAAAGCAAAGAGTTGTGATTACCGGTCTTGGCGTCGTTTCATGTTTTGGAAATGACGTCGATCAATTTATCGATGCCCTTATGGCCGGAAAAAGCGGAGTGAGGGCCATCACTGAATTTCCTTGCGAGGATTACACGACACGTTTTGCTGCAAAAATTTCAAACTTTGATCCTGGCGGCTATATCGACAAAAAACAAGCCAGGCGCGTTGATAACTTTATCGCCTATTCGCTTGTTGCCGGTAAAAAAGCTCTTGATTCAGCCAATATCAATAAAGAGTCAAAACTGGATAAAACCCGTTGCGGAGTTCTCATCGGCTCCGGCATGGGCGGGCTCGACATGTTTTCGAGCGCTGTCGAGACGCTTAGAGATAAAGGCGCAGGACGCATGTCCCCATTTTTTATTCCCTATACGATTACGAATATGGGAGGGGCCCTTCTCGCTATGGAATACGGCTTTATGGGACCCAACTATTCAATTTCCACCGCTTGCGCGACAGGCAACTATGCATTTGTAAGCGCTATGAAACATATCCGGAGCGGAGAGGCCGATGTTATCGTATGCGGAGGGGTCGAGGCTCCGATTAATCCTGTCGGTCTGGCCGGATTTTGCGCCTGCAGAGCCCTTTCGACTCGAAATGACGATCCAGAAAAGGCCGCCCGCCCTTGGGATAAAGATCGCGACGGATTTGTCATGGGTGAGGGCGCAGGTGTTTTTGTCTTGGAATCGCTTGAACACGCCAAGGCGCGCGGCGCCCCGATTTACGCTGAGATCCTTGGCGGCGCCTTTTCCTGCGACGCCCACCACATGACGATGCCTCGCGAAGATGGAGAAGGTATTGCCCTCTGCATCGAGAAAGCGCTTAAAGATGCCGGAGTGTCTCCCGGCGATGTCAACTATATCAACGCTCACGCAACCTGCACCCCGCTTGGGGATATGGCAGAAGTTAACGCCGCTAAAAAGATATTTAAAAATCCCTCAAAGATATCTATGAATGCGACCAAATCAATGATCGGGCACGCTCTTGGAGCGGCCGGCGGGCTTGAAGGGGTTGCGACGGTCATGCAGATGAAAAGAGGCAGAATTCACCCGACGATCAACCTGGACAATCCTGAGGAGGGTTTGGATTTCAATACGCCGAAAAAGGGGGAGGATTGCGACATTAAAGTCGCGATATCAAACTCATTCGGTTTTGGCGGCCATAACGCAACCGTAGTTCTCGCCCCCTATAAGGAATCATAATATGGAACATTCATACGGCATCATTCCATTGCAGCGCTGGGAAAATGAGTGGCAAGTATTTCTAGTTCACAGAACTAAATCGGGCGGGTTCTGGGAATTCCCGAAGGGGCATCTAGACGAAGGGGAGACGTCTTTGGCAGCCGCGGAAAGGGAGCTTAGAGAGGAAACAGGACTGTCGATTGCCACGCTCTTAGAATTCAACCCGTTGACTGAATATTACGAATATGAGTGGCATGGAAAAACCATTCCCAAAGAAGTCCATTACTACTTAGCTATAGTCGAAGGGGAAGTTGCTTTGCAGCCTAATGAGGTGGACGAGGGCAAATGGGTCCCTCTCCGAGACGCAGAAATCCATGTCACCCATGACTCTACCCGGTCGCTTTGCCAAAAGGCGATCAAGTTGATGCAAGGGAGTAATTAGCTGAAAAGGAAAAGATTGGCATGCTTAAGGAATTTAGAGATTTCGCCTTGAAAGGAAATGCCCTTGATATGGCAGTGGGCATCATTATCGGAGCCGCATTTGGGACGATAGTCAATTCCCTCGTCAATGATATCCTCATGCCTCCGATAGGGCTGATGCTAGGGCGAGTCGATTTTAGCAATTTGTTTCTAACTCTTAAGTCAGGGGTTCCGCCCGGCCCTTACCTTACTGCCGAGGCGGCCGCAGATGCAGGCGCTATCACTGTCAACTTCGGCATTTTTATCAACAACGTCATTTCTTTCGTGATTATTGCGTTCACCGTGTTTTTGGTTGTAAAGAATTTCAACAAGGTTCGCGACAAATTTACTGCTTCCCAGCAAGTGGATACAAAAGAGTGTCCCGAGTGTTGCAGTAAAATCTCAATCAGAGCGAGAAAGTGCCCGAATTGCACCACTTCTTTTGGTAAATAGCTTAATTTTAGACTATTATAAATTATTTCCTTAAATAATATTAATTTGATACAAGACGTTTAGGAGGTGATATTATGTTATATCGGGCTATTTTGTTTTTTATTGTCGCTATTATTGCTGCGTTTTTAGGCTTTGGCGGCATTGCGGCCGGAGCTGCTAACATTGCGCAGATTTTATTCGTTATTTTTCTGATACTGTTTATTGTCAGTTTGGTTGCCGGTCTTTTCCGGGGAAGGCGCCTGTAAAGTTTGGAGGTATATTTTGAATAAGAAAATACTCGCTGTTTTGTTATTTCTCTCTTTGTTTCTTCTGGGGTGCGAGATGGAAGAGACCCCTGAAAGGCCGGTTAGAGAAATTGAAGAGCCCGTATTCCCTTCACCTGACAGACCGTTAAGGGACCCTGCGGCTCCGCCGCTTGAGAGGGAAGATGAGATCGAAAACGACCGCCCTTCTTTTGAACCATTAAACGAGCGGGCTGATGAAGCTATAAGGCGGTTCGAGGAAGAAACGAGGGATTTGATAGACCGGCGCTAAAATCCTCGGTAAATTAATCTTAGATTCTTTTTTTGCGACTCCCGCACTATGAGGATAGAGGCAAAACTGATAGTGCCGACAATGATTAGGTAAATTCCCGGAGAAAGAGGCGATCCCGTCATTTTTATAAGCAGTGTGCACATCAACGGGCAGGTCCCTGAGAAAACGCTGGCGGCGAAATTGTAGGCAATTCCTACGGAACTTGCCCGCGTTCTGACCGGGAAGAATTCAGCCATGAGCGTCGGAAGGGGGGCGTGATAGATCGCGATGAGAGCCGTCATAATGAGAAGCGCGGGAATCACAGCGCTAAGCTTCCCGGTCAGCAGCAGAGAAAACAGCGGGTAGGACAGGACAATAAAACCTAACGCTCCGACAAGCATGAGCTTTGTGCGGTCGATAATATCTGAGAGAAAGCCGACAACCGGAACTATTCCGATAAAAATCATTAGCATAAAAGTATTGAGCATCAGCGCCTCTGAAAGGGGGAGCCCCGTTTCTTGAGACAGGTAGGTCGGCATGTAGGCATAAATGAGATAACCGGCTACGGTTGAGAGCAGATTGAAGCCGATCATCGAAATCAATGATGCCTTTTGGCTGGCGAAGACTTCTCTTATCGGATTTTCCGATTTCTCTCCCGATTTTTGCATGTCGATATAGGGGGCGGTTTCTTGGCTCGAAGAGCGGACAATCAATCCAAAAAGGGCTGCGGCTCCTCCTAGTATAAAAGGAATGCGCCAGGCGCCGGCTACCAGTGCAGGCTCGGGAAAGTAATTAACTGTTACCGAGGCGACAAATGAGCCTAAAAGCCACCCCGCTCCCGCTCCGACAAGAACAAAGCTGCCTGCAAATCCTTTTCGGTTCGCTGGCGCGTGTTCTGTCAAATAGAGGATTGCCGAAGTGTATTCTCCGCCGACAGACAATCCTTGCGCTAACCGGCAAAGGATTAACGTGAGTGGAGCCAGCAGGCCGACCTTCGAATAAACCGGCAGAAGCCCCATGACCACCGTCGGAATAGAGATCAGCATGATAGAGATTAGAAGCGCTTGTTTTCTGCCTAATCTGTCGCCCAGGCTCCCGAAAAACATTGCTCCCAAAGGTCTCATGATGAAGCCGACTGCGAATACCGCAAATATCGAGATCAGAGAAATTGTGGGACTATCGCTTGGAAAAAATAGAGGGGCGATGACAGCGGCCATATATCCGTAGACGGTAAAGTCGTACCACTCGAGGATATTGCCGATTAAACCTATGGCTATTGTCTTTTTTAAAGATTGCATGCAAGCAATGCTACCATTAAAGGAGTAATTTGTAAATCAGCTAAAACTTTTTTGGATTGTCAGGAAGCCCCGCGACTGCCCGCGGCCGTTTATGGTTCGCATAGCCTTGAACAGAGCGTCTGCCTTGACCCAATAAGGAGGGTATTTGAACCTGGCCACATCCAGCACCAAAAATGAGTCGCTTTTTGAGTCATAGGCGGCAACCGGCGACCAGTGCCCGCTTCCTCTTTGATTGATTTGGCTTCGTTCAAAATTTGCGAGAACGATTTGATGGGGATTTTGCAGCGAATGAAGAAGCTGCTCCCGAAGCCGGGCATCTGACATTGAAAGGGCTTGGTACTGATTCACCTTTATCGGCAGAGTCTTTAAAATCGCTGTCAGCTGATTAAAGGAGAGTCCTCCTTTTTCGATGGTATTTTTTCCGACCACTCTTTCTGCAACCTTGGCGACGAATCCGGTTTGAGTGAAGAGGCTGAAGCTGCCAATCCGGCTGCACTCCGGAGACTTGACGGAGAGGGCGTTCAAAGCGACGACAGAGCTGGCTACGCCGCAGTAAAGCGGGTGTATCTGCCCTTCGAAAAATCTTAGAAGCTTGAAGGCTTGATCATTGGCGTCACTTGAGCTCAGCCGCTCGGCCGCTCTTGGCGAATCCCACTCCACCCACGTATTCTGCCAGTCTCCAGCCTGCAAAAAAGAGGCGCTGAAGAAAAGAAGCAGTGACAATATGACTTTTTTAGTTTTCAAGTATTGTGACATTAATATTTTCCCTCCCAAGGAGTGCACGATTAATATTTGTCTCATCGTCTTGCTTAATGATAATCTCAAGGTCGGTTAATTTAGTGAGTTTGTTTTTCGGAATCGGCGAAAACGACGGGTAAAGACAGGCGCCTATTGACAGCTCACGCAAGTTGTCCATTTCAAATATACAAGGAGGAAATCTAGTGAGTTGTGTGTTGGAGATGTCGAGGACTTTAAGTTTTTTCAATTGTGCTGCCGATTCCGGCATGTATTCGATGGGGTTGTTATAAAGAGAAAGGATTTCGAGGTCGGAAAAATTGCCGATCCAATCAGGAAGGACAGTAATCCTATTGTCTTCAAGGTTGAGATTTTTCAGATTACCTAAATATTTAATGGGATCAGGCACTAAATCGAATTCATTGAGATCGAGATTCAGAGTTGTAAGTGATTGCAAGTTTTTAACACAATCAGGGATTCTAGAAAGAAAGTTATCAGTAACTTCCAGAATTTCAAGTTTTGTCAGATTGCCGATCCAATTCGGCAGCAAGTTGAGCCTATTATCTTTTAAGTTCAGTTTTTTTAGATTTGTCAGAAGTTGAAGCTTGTCAGGAAGGTAAATTAGGTTCAGGTCTGAAAGGTTAAGATCTCTAATTGGATTAAGCTTGTCCATGTTCTTCTCAACCCATTCATTAAACAATGAGTTGGCATGTTTTGAATCCCAGCTTATATGGAGGTCATTAGGTATTTCATGCGGGATTTTCTCTGCCAGGGCGATTTTACTCCAGACTTGAATAATATTCTGGCTCATTACGTACCCCGCCAGCTTCAAGTGATCGTCGGTGGACAAATACCCCCTCTCATATTCAAATATAATGCATACGATAGTTTCGGGAGCATTTTGCGTAAAATGCTTAATACATTCAACTAGACTGCCGGGGTCAAGAGCTTCGTGGTAGGGAATCAGCTTCTCCAGCTTCGCTGCGGTCTTTGGACCTTTTTTCAAGTGTTCAGGGATAAATACGCCTATTCCTCCTGCCATCTTCAAAATCCCCTTAAAGGGGGTTGTTATCGCCTCTCTGTACGGGACATCAACTCTATTGACGAGACCGTCTATCCTATTGGCAATCGCTTTCCAGAGTAGGTTGTCGGCTGTCATTTCATGACAATAAAAGTTGACCAGAGATACCTTCAGGAGATCCTCGATATCCAGGAAGCTGAATATATGCATGAGCAATTCCGAGGGGAGAGTGTTAATGGGAGGGGGCTCGATCTTTTGTATTTTTTGCTGCGGCTGCAATGGCAGCTCGCCATCATTAGAGCGTTTGTTGTTTTGTATATTCATAACTACATTTAAACAGGTTGATTATTAAGCTTAAATTATAAAATAAAAA
>SLFE01000186.1 GCA_007124415.1 Waddliaceae bacterium
TTATCACCTTGATAGCCGGTCTTTACATGACCTGGAGCATTGGGGCCAATGACGTTGCCAATGCTATTGGCACGTCGGTTGGATCTAAGGCGCTGACACTCAAGCAGGCCGTCTGCATAGCTGCCATCCTTGAGTTCTGCGGGGCCTTCTTTTTCGGCTCCCATGTGACCGAAACGATTGAAACCCGTCTAGTCAATCCACAGTTCTTCCTAAGCGATCCCCTCATACTCGTTTACGGGATGCTTGCCGTCCTTCTTGCTGCGGGATCGTGGCTTATGGCCGCGTCCTACTGGGGGCTGCCGGTATCGACGACACACTCCATCGTCGGCTCAATGGTCGGTTTCGGAGTCGCTGTCGGCGGGCTACAGGCCGTTTATTGGGGAAATGTGGGGTTCATCGCCTCCAGCTGGATAGCCTCCCCCCTAATCGGAGGCCTCTTATCCTACGGCTTTTTCCACTTCATCCGCCAGCGAATCTTTTTTGCCGAAAATCCGATTATGGCCACCAAAAAAATCACCCCTTTCATCGTGCTGATTTTCATTTTTGTTTTTTCCGTTGTCTTTCTCTTTCAAGATTTCGACCTTTTCAACTTCAGTCCGACATTTTTCCAAAGCGCCTCCATGGCCTTCGGCATCGCCCTGATTGCTTTTCTGGCAGCCCTGTATTGGCTCAAAGATTTGACAAAACATGCCACAAAAGCTGTGGAAACAGTCCATCATCCCGATATGATGCACGAGATCACCAAAGCCAAGCGCTACTTGCAACGCCTTCAAAGCTACTCGAGAGGCTCTGTCAAAAAACAATTATCCAAGATCGTCGATCAATTCGACACGGTCTCCGGCGATATTTCGCAGCAAGCCAGCGAAGAGATCCACGTTCCCGACTTTGTGGTTATCGAAAGGGTTTTTTCGCGCCTGCAGATCATGAGCGCATGCATGATGGCCTTTTCCCACGGGGCCAATGACGTCGCCAACGCCATCGGCCCCCTTTCGATCGCCGTGAACGTCCTGATAAACAAAGCGTTCATTCCCGGAACCCACGTCTCCACCTGGCTCCTGGCCCTCGGAGGTTTCGGCATCGTGCTCGGCCTGGCCACCTGGGGATGGCGGGTGATCGACACGATCGGGCGCAAAATTACCGAATTGACTCCGACCCGAGGCTTTTCCGCCGAATTCGCCGCCGCCACAACAATCCTTATCGCATCCCGCTTGGGATTTCCCATATCGGCAACCCACACACTTGTCGGGGCGGTTCTGGGCATTGGATTTGCCCGCGGCCTTGAAGCACTCAACCTGGCCACAATTCGCGACATCATCATTTCATGGGTCGTCACAATTCCCGCCGGCGCGATCACCGCCGTCATTTTCTTCTACATCATCAACGCGATTTTTTAATCCCGTTCCCGGTGGAGCTTGGGATCGATCGAGTCGCGAAGGGCGTCTCCCATGAGTGCGATTGCGACTAAAAGTACTGTCAAAATGATAGCCGGCGGCCAAAGAAGATAGCTTTGTCCGGGAAAAGCCGTTCTTCCCTCGTCCATCAAAACTCCCCATGAGCATGAGCCCTCTTCGCCAAGCCCGAGGAATGAAAGGCCCGCCTCGCTTGTAATCGCCCCCATCACCGCGAAAGGAAGAAGCGTAAGAAGAGGGGGAATTGCATTCGGCAGGACATGACGGAACATAATATAAAAATTCGAAAATCCTTGCGCCCTGCACGCCTCGACATAAGGAAGGTTGCGCTGCTTAAAAAATTCCCCCCGTATGTAGCGGCTAAAGCCCGTCCAGCCGAACAAGCCAATAACGGACATCACAAGAAAAATGGATTTGCTCTGAACAATGCCCACGACAAGGAGAAGCATGAAGAAAATCGGCATCGACTCCCATATTTCAAGCAGGCGGCTTAAAATAATGTCGAGCTTTCCCCCAAAATATCCCGCTGCCGACCCTAGGGGAACACCGATCGCCAAGGCCAGCGTAACAGATAAAATCCCTACAACAAGTGAAATGCGGATCCCGAAGATAAGGCCTGCGGCAAGATCTTTGTGGTTTATCCTCGTCAGCTCAAGCCAGGGCGCGATTCGATTCAAAGCCTGGCTGCCTCCGGCGTCGGTCTGCCAGTGAAAAGGACGGATAAGAGGCATTATCATCCAGTTTAAGTTTTTGCTTTCCGTCTCAAGCCATCGCTGCTTGTCTAGATAATAACCAAGCTCGGCCCGCTTCAGGGGCTGGCGGGGATCGGTCTTCAAAGAATCTTCCAATCCTTCAACGATAATCCTCTCGCCGCTTCTCCGGATTTGATACAGGGTGGACAGATCGCTTTTGGAGGTCGCCTTGACGAGCTTTTCGTTTTGCTCTTTCAAAATCTTGTACTCGACAAGCAGATTGAGCTTGGCATAGTCGCTTTTAAACTCAAGCTGAAAAGGCCACGACAAAATCCGCTCCATCTCTTCAATATCTTCCGAGCGGACAGCCTTTTGAATCATTTTTTGCTTCTCTCTGTTGATCAAAGGATCCGAGGCGGGATCGCCCATGGGAACAAGGATAATGAACAAGAAAAGTCCCGCCTGAACGAGGCAAAGAAAAATCAAAGCCGGCTTTTTTAACCGTTTGAAAAAGAAAAAAACGACTAAAAAAAGGGGCAGAGTAAAAATCAAAAGGTTAAAAAACAAATCGAGCCGCTTGGTGTAGAACCCAGGATAGAAAAGATATCGGAACAAGGGGAAATAAAAAGTGCCGTCGTACTCTACAATCAGGGGTTTGTTCGATGCTAAAAAAGGGGCGTAAACTCCGGCTGCAATAAAAATGGAAACAACAACAAGCCCGATAATGCCTAAAGGATGATAGGAAAACTGTTGCCATATTTTATTCAAAAGTCACCCTTGGGTCCAAAATTGTGTAGGCGATATCGGCCGCAAGGTACCCCAGCAGGGACAAAAACGATCCGGCTATCGCCGAAAACATAATCACGTTGTAGTCGCGGTTGAGCACGGCGTCATAGAAAAACTTTCCGAAACCGTCAATCTCGAACAGAGTCTCGACAATCAAAGAACCGCCCAAGATCACCCCCAGCGATCCGGCAAGCGAGGTCACAATGGTAATCGAGGCGTTTCTTCCGATGTATTTTCTGATGATTGCCGCATTGGCAAGCCCCTTGGCCCTTGCCGTCCTCACATAATCCTGCCTTGACACCTCCAAAACCGCCGTCCTCGCCAATCGGGTCTGCGCCGCCAAAGTTCCATACATGATCGCGACAATCGGCAAAAAGATATGCCTGACCACATCGGCAAACCTCTCGGGGGTTGTCAATGAATTGTATATATTTTCAGGGCTGGTAAAACCACTGATCGGCAAACCGTATTTCAGCGCCACTTGTTCAATTAAAAACGGAGCCACAACAAAAATAGGGATGGCATAAAGTATGAGAAATATGAAATTCAGGCTGTAGTCAGGGAAGCGGTTTTGCTTGAGCGCCATCGTCAAGCCGAAGAAAAGACATAAAAAAAATGTGATCAGCATGGGAGTAACTGAAAGAGTCAGTGAATATTTAAATCTTCTGGAAACCTCTGCAACGACTGTTTTTCTAGGATCGTCCCTAAGCGTTCCGAAGTCCAAAGTCAAAACACGGCTAAAATAGCGGCTGAATCTTGTTTCAAAGAAAAAGATAGAGACCTTTTCCCAAAAATCGGGCTCATAGCCAAGCCGGACTCCGTTTTCCTCATACCAGAGGTCAAGCCGCTCGATTTTCTTCAAGATTTCCTCTTCGGTGTCAAACGCTGTCGGAAGTTGACTGGTCAAAAATTCATTATGAGCTGCAATCTCTTTATTTTCTCTCTGTTGCTCTGGAGTCAAGTCCCCGCCCAGGACAGCCTGCCTCAAGCCCCCGCGGACAAAAAAACGGATAGCCGACTGCCTGATAGCCATATCTTCCATGGGGTCATTCATCACATCTAGAAGCCTGGGCATAATAAAACGCGCCTGATCGCCGAAACGGATTCTTAAGTCATGCAGCCTTTTGAACGGCTCCTCCCTCAGTTCGAGCCTCAGCAAAGTGCTGTCTACATACTCCGGTGAAATCATCGGCCATAAATTAAAAAGGACCGGAAGCGTCAGTCCGTACCTTTCGCGAAATTGCAGGTAGCGGTCATCAAGCGACGCGGCAACTCCCCCCTCGAGCCTTTCCGCCTCGCCCCGCTCGGAAATCTCGGTGACCGATGCCGGCTCGCCCGGAGCAAAGTTGATGATTGTAAAATTAACGACAATAATGAAAAAAAGCGTCACAGGCAAAAGGAGCAGGCGTTTAATGATATAATTAAGCATGAGGCCTCAGCCAAAAAATTGTGGACTGGGGTTGTTCAACATTCGCACCGGGAATCAAATCTTGGCGGTCGGCAGGAATAAAAACATTTTCCACATAATCGCGGTAGAGAAAAGCAGCCCTGGGGGTGTATAAGAACGTGTAGGGGACCTCTTCGTGAATGATTTGATGAAACCTGTGGTAAAGCTCGATCCTCTTTTCTTTGTCATACTCGTATTCGAGAGCGTCGATGATCTCGTCGGCCTCCTCATTTGCAAAGCCGACAGCGTTGGACGAACCTTTTTCCTCCGCCCCTTTTGAGTGCCACAATTGGCGTGGGTCTTCCGGAGGGGTGCCGAGGGCCCAGCCGAGGAGAAGAGCATCGAAACTTTTGTCATCAAACATTGCCGAAAGGTCGGCAAGGTCGACGCCGTTCAAACGGCAATCGATGCCGATCTCACCTAGCGCCATGGCGACATATTCGCATACCGCCTTTGTCGTAGAATTTTTTACATAATAAGTGATTCCAAACGAAAAAGGGATTCGTTCTCCGTCGATTTCCTTATCGAGGATTCCGTCGCCGTCGCTGTCAAACCACCCCTCTTTTTCAAGCAGCAGCCGGGCGCCGACAGGGTCGTAAGGATAAGGCTTGATTGATTGGTCATAGGACGGGGAGCCGACAAAAAAGGGGCCTGTAATTTCCACTCCCATTCCGCTTAAAATAGTTTCAATGATTCTCTTCCGATTGATCGCCATCGTCAACGCTCTGCGCACTTCCTTGGCTTGAAAGTAAGGCTTTGCCGCGTTCCATCCTATATAGCTATAGCTTCTGACGAGGTAGTCGATCCTCCCGGCCTCAAGATTTTGTTCTTTTTGCCTGGCATAAAGGTCGGAGTTTAAAAAATCCTCCCATTCGATCAGCTGATCGGGGCTTAAAGACACAGTATCTACGTGCCCGACCTTGAAATCCTGCCATGCCGAATCAGGATTTGCTTTAAACGATGTCGTCCTCTCTTCCATCAAAGCCTGCAGCGGATTAAAATAGCCGGGATTCCTCACCATTTTGATCCTTCTTTCATTCCACCCCTCAAACCGCCAGGGGCCGCAGCTGACAATAGCATTATTTGCCCAGTGGACAGCGAAATTTTGAGCCCAGACCGAATTTGTCCGATAAGTGTCGGGATCCTCGTCATTTTCGACAATTTTTCTCCCATTGGCAAAATATTTATAAACAAACCCGGCAAGAGGCTGCATCCCTGCCGTAAGCTGCCTGGCTGCATAGCGCACCCTCGGCTTGCCGTCGATATTTTTTGTTTTCCACCTCACGACAAGGGTACGCGCATCAACGGCCTCGACAGATTCGACATCCCCATAATAGGTCCTCAAAGCGACTGCGCCGGCTTCCTGATTGAAAGGATTCATCAGCGCGTCATACCAGAATTTGTAATCGTGCGCCGTCAAGGGATGCTGAATCAAAAAACGGGGGTCTAAAGAGACCGTTCCCGAGAAAAAAACCTGCCGGAGAGGCTCCCAGCTCAAATCTTCCCTCAAAAAAAGCCAAAACTCAGGCTTGCCGCTCTCTTCATTTATCCTCTCCTCCATGCGGTAGGCCGCCTCGGGACCGAGGGTCTCGTAAATGCCGAAATGAGACGTGCCGAGAGTCGCCTGGCAAAGCCCCTTCCACTCATTGACCTGGCTCCACTGACTGAACGGGTGGAGATTGCTCGGCCTGCCGATTGTCGCCTGGCGGTAATTTCCCGATGGTGAAAAATCGTCGCCAAGCATCAAGGGAAGAGTGGTGGAATAAAACTTATCCTCGGCAAAGAGGTTGGGGCTTTCAGGGGCCGGATCACTTTTTTTTTCGAATGAAGGCTCCTTTTGAGGAGAGGGCGCCCGAATCCTGTCAATTTCGATCCTGACATTAAAAATATCGCTCTGCAGCGAGTCGACGCTTGCTTTTAAATCCCTTACATTCTGTTCAATAGTAACTGAAGACCAGTAGAGCATCGCGATAAAAGCCAACAAGGCAAAGCCCATAATAAAACGTAAAATGTAGAGTCCTGCTGGTTCACGTTTCATTTCATTACCTCTCAACCCCGAAAAATAGTCACTTTGACATTAAAAATCACTCGGATTGACTTAAATAGAATCCCTGATGGAACATAAACGTAAAATAAAGAGTTATTCTAATTATGGATCCCTTTGAGGATAAAACACTTGGCAGTTTACGCAATCATCCCGATTGGTTGAAGAGGGTCCTGATCGTCGAGGACGATGAAATATCTCTCGAAGCTCTCAAAATGTGCCTTGAGAAAGCGGATCTTGAAATCCACACCGCCGCAGACGGCGAAAACGCCGTCAAACAGCTGGACAAGACAAGCTTTGCGGCCATTATCTGCGACAAAAATTTACCGGGCATCGACGGCTTGGAAGTCTTAAAAAGAGCTCTGGAAATCCAGCCCGACACGATCCGCCTTGTCGTAACAGGCGCTGCCAATCTTTCCGATGCCGCCGACCTCATTAATATCACCCAGATTTCCCACTTCATACTCAAGCCCTGGGATTACAATGTGCTTATGAGGGCCGTCGTCTCTTCCGTAGAAAAATTCAACCTCATCAAAGAGAACAAAAAACTCAATGAAATCATCCGAAACGAACTGATCATCGGCGGCCGCGTGCAAAACCTTCTTCTCGAAGGGAAATTCCCTGAAGATCTTCCCGGGATAGACATTGAAGGATTGACCATTCCCTCCCGTTTCCTCGATGCCGATTTTTATGACTTCCACCGCCCGGCAGACCACCTGCTTGATGTGATTGTCGGCGATGTAATGGGCAAAGGCCTTCCGGCCGCCCTTGTCGGGCTTGCGGTCAAAACGCATTTCATCCGCTTTGCCAGCCCGCTGAATGTCGGCATGACCTATAGCAAGCCCAAAGGATGGCATAGCGACGTCTTGCAGCCTGACGATATCATGCAGCAAGTCAAAAACGAACTTTATCACCCTCTGAATCAACTGGAAAAATTCGTAACTCTCTTTTACGGACGCCTCGATTTCAAAGAGCAGAGGCTCTCCTATGTAGACTGCGGCTCGCAAAAACCCATACATTTTCGGCAAAAGAGCCAAGAGGCCGCCTTAATCAAAGGGGATAATTTTCCCTTAGGGATTGGCGGAAGCGAGGAAGTTTACACCCTCAAGGAAATCGCCTTTGAAAAAGGCGACATCATCGTTTTTTATTCGGACGGAATCACAGAAGCCAAGTCTCCGGACGGCAAGCTTTTCGGCATCTGCCGCTTGATAAACCTGGTCAAAAAAAATTCGGAAAAGAAAGCCGCCGAGTTAATCAAGACCATTAGAGACGAAGTTGCCGCTTTTACGCAAAGCAGCCAATACGAAGATGACCTGACACTGATCGCTGTCAAAATCGCCGCATCCACGCCGCTCGATTACAAACCCTCTCAAAACGTGGCGAAATTCAGCAGCCACATTTCACAACTGAACGCCGTTAGAAAATTCGTCGAAAACTACTGTTTGCAAGTTTCTCAAAAAACATCATCGATCGTCCATCTTCTGCAGCTGGCCGTCGACGAACTGTTCTGCAACATTGTCAACCACAGCCTCAAGAATGAAAACGGACATGAAATTATTATTCAGGCCGATTTTGACGAAAATGGCTTGATCTTTGAAATTCTCGATCAGGGCGAGCCTTTCAGCCCTTCCGAGATTAAGCATCCCGATATGGCGGGAAACAAGGAAGGGGGGTACGGATTTTATCTGGTCAAGCAGATAGCCGATACCATCACTTATCAAAGAAAAAAGACGCCTGACGGGTGGAATTGTATAAGAATTGTCAAAAATATTAAGATGGAAGGAGAAAGCATGGACATATCGCATTATAAACAGGACGGCATCGTTGTCATCACACTGGAGGGAGATAATCTTGACGCCAGGGAGACGCCGGATTTTAAAAAGAAAATCACGGAACTGATTGAAAAAGAAAGAACGCATCATGTGGTTTTGGACCTTTCGAATTTAAACTTCATCGACAGCACGGGACTGGGCGGATTTCTCTCGCTGCTGAGGCTGTTGGACGGCGAGAGCGGAGACTTGAAATTGGCGAATATGACCACCCAAGTCAAAACAATATTCGATCTGGTTTGCATGAACAAGATTTTCGAAATACATGACTCTGTTGATGATGCTGTTAAAGCCTTTGCGACCGGAACTGCTCGCCCCAATGAAAATTAATGGCAAATAGGATAATTCGCCTATTGCCACCTTAAATTTATTTGTGATAAAAAAGACTTGCAAACTTAAAAAAGGAGCGACGTGAAACCTATACTCAGCATATTCATTTCCCTCGTCGCAGCTATCGCCATAGGCATTGGAATCGGCGCCTATTTCTGGACGCCCATCGATGAAAGACTTACCGAAATATACAGCGAGCCCGAAGAAGAGTACTCCATCAAAA
>SLFE01000060.1 GCA_007124415.1 Waddliaceae bacterium
ACCGAGTCCGACGTTCAGCTATCAACTGCCGCAATTGGAGGTCTCCGCGCCGCCCCGAGCCGCTCTGACCGTGACCGATGATTCCCTGAGGGAAGTCGAGGCTTTTTTGAAGAGGCCTTCACGTCTTCTGGTCGTTGCCGGCGCGCTTCCGCAGCAAGCCAGGGAGGCCGTCCGAGAGTTTTTGATGAAACTTCAAGCGCCTGTTTATCTCGAGGCGACTTCAGGCTTGAGGGAGTGCGGCGAGCTTCGGGAATTAAAGCTCAGAAATATTGAAAGCATTCGGGAGCAGCCGATTGACGCTATTTTAAGAATCGGCGGCGTGCCGACATGCCGGCTGTGGCGCGACTTGGAAGAAATGGAGGGAAAAGTTGAGGTGCTCTCTGTCAGCCACATCCCTTTTTCGGGATTGAGCTGGGGTTCGGTGATCTGCACGTCTCTGGAAGATTTCTTTCCAAAATTGGCGGTTGCAAAGAAGCTCGGTTGGAAGCCGGATGATGCCTCTCTTGACGATCTGTTTCTACGGTTTCCAAAATCAGAGCCAGCGCTGATCCGCCAACTGTCTGAAATGATTCCCCAAGGTGCGAGGGTTTACCTCGGCAACAGCCTTCCCATCAGGGAGTGGGATCTGGCGGCATGGGACGGGGCTAGCGGAGATGTCTGGGCCAGCAGGGGCATGAGCGGCATCGACGGCCAGTTGTCGACTTTTTTCGGGCTTTGCGAAGCTGGAAGAGAAAATTGGGCGATAGTCGGGGATCTGACAGCGTTGTATGATCTTGCCGCGCCTTGGATACTGCCGGCGCTCGGCGATCTTCAGATAAAGATTGTCGTGGTGAACAACGGCGGGGGTATGATCTTTTCCAGACTTGATATGGGAGAGAGGTTCACCCATCGCCACAATCATGATTTTTCCCACTTTGCAAAAATGTGGGGGCTTGGGTTTGAAAGGTGGATGTTTATCCCAAAAACGGCGCCGAGCGACCGGCAAAGTTTAATCGAACTTAAGCCGGATAAACTAGAAACGGATGAATTTTGGAGAACTTATCGAGACCTACGCTCTTCACGGCTTCTTGGGGCAACCTAGCGACTGGTCGTTCCTCCCTGAAGCGAACGCCATTGACCTTTTTTCGCAGCCTTCTCTGGGAAATAAAAATTTTGCGGAGTGGGCCAAGTGGTTTAATGATTTGACCGCATCGATTTCCCCGAAACTTCTGATCGGCTACTCGCTTGGGGGGCGGCTGGCTTTGCATGCGTTGAGAGACGATCCCGGCGGTTGGGCAGCAGCTGTTATCGTATCCGCTCATCCCGGACTGGCCGAGGGGCGGGAAAAACGGCTCGAGCACGACGACTTATGGGCAAAAAGGTTTTTGCATGAACCTTGGGACCGATTGATAGGCGACTGGAACGCTCAGCCGGTTTTTGAAAACGAGAGGGACCACCCGAAACGGAATGAAGCTGATTTTGAGAGGGAGGGTTTGTCAAGAGCGCTTACTCAGTGGTCGCTTGGAAAACAGGAGAACTTATCCGAGGCTTTGAAGCAGCTGCCGATGCCCATCCTTTGGGCAGCGGGTGAGAACGATCGGAAACCCGACCGCCTTTTTCACCCAAAATCAAAAATTTGGATTGCGCCGCAAGGGGGACATCGCATAGTATGGACACATCAATCGATGTTACGCGAGGAAATCAAAAGGTTTAAGGAGTCATTATGGAAACAGCATTGAAAGAGCAGTGGACCGAGGTTAAAACATACGAAGATATTGAGTTTCACCGAATGGGGGCTGTCGCAAAAATTACAATCAACCGCCCGGAAATCCACAACGCTTTTCGTCCTTTGACAGTCGATGAGATGCAGGACGCTTTTGCAAAATGCCGCTACGATGATTCGATCGGCGTTGTCATTCTTACAGGCAAGGGGGGCAGAGCTTTTTGTTCGGGAGGGGACCAAAAAATCCGCGAGCATGCCGGATATGCAGGCGAGGACGGGATGCCGAGGCTTAATGTATTGGACTTGCAAAAACAGATCAGGACGCTTCCCAAGCCGGTGATCGCGATGGTCGCCGGTTACGCGATCGGAGGGGGTCATGTCCTGCATGTCGTTTGCGACCTGACAATCGCTGCCGACAATGCCGTCTTTGGGCAAACAGGGCCGAAAGTGGGGTCGTTCGACGGGGGAATCGGCAGCAGCTATCTCGCCCGGATCGTCGGGCAGAAAAAGGCCAGGGAAATCTGGTTCCTCTGCCGGCAATATTCGGCAAAGGAGGCTCTTGACATGGGACTTGTTAACGCGGTTGTTCCCCTTGAGGATTTGGAAGATGAAACACTCAAATGGTGCGAAGAGATGCTACAGCACTCGCCCATGGCGCTGCGGTGTTTAAAATCTGCAATGAACGCCGATTGCGACGGGCAGGCAGGACTCATCGACCTCGCGGGAAATGCTACGCTTCTTTACTACATGAGCGAGGAGGCGAAAGAGGGGCATGCGGCGTTTAAGGAAAAGCGCAAGCCTGACTTTGCAAAATTTAAACGGTATCCTTAAGATATTGCTATGACAACAGATATTCCCAAATGGAGATATTGGATCGCGGCTTGCCGGCCGAAAACCTTGACTGTCGCGTTTGTCGCTGTTTTGGCCGGTACGGCCTTGGCTTTCTCTGTCGGCGAGATCAACTGGTTCATTGCCTTTCTTGCTTTGATCTGCTCGCTGTTGATGCAAGCAGGGGCCAACCTGATCAACGACGCCGCTGATTTTAAAACCGGAGCCGACACTGAAGAGAGGCTGGGATTTCCCAGGGCTACCCAAATGGGCTGGCTTTCCTATGAGGAGGTCTATTACGGCGGGCTGGCGGCCTTTGCCCTGGCTTTCGTATTAGCTATCCCTCTTGTGGTTCACGGGGGTCTCTTTATCCTATTTCTTCTGGTCGTCTCGATAATGGCCGGCTATGGCTATTCGGCGGGGCCGTATCCTTTAGCCTACCATGGACTGGGGGAGGTCTTTGTCCTGATTTTTTTCGGCTATGTCTGCACGACGATTCCCTATTATTTGCAAACGGGAGCTGTCGACTTAAAAATTCTTCTGGCTTCGACGCAGATCGGCGTTATTTCGACCCTTTTGATCGCAATTAATAATACCAGGGATATCGAAGGGGATAAAAAAGCCGGTAAAAAAACTTTGGCTGCAAGATACGGGATTGTTTTCGGCAAGCTTGAGATCTCCCTGACACTGCTCCTTCCTTTTTTATTAAACCTTCTGTGGGCTAAATTGGGATATCCTATCGCTGCATTTTTACCTTTGAGCCTGCTCCCTCTTGCGACAATAATTATCCAGGGGATCTGGAAGCACAGTCCGGGAAGGCTCTACAACGGATATTTTGTTTTGTCGGCTTTGCTCCATTTGGTATTTGGAATTTTGTTATCCCTAGCGTTTATTCTGCAAGATTTATGAAGATATACTTTCATGAGTACAAGCTTTCTCAGAGGAAAGGGGCTCTTCTTAAAATCGATTTCCGGGATGGTTCAACCGGATATGCCGATTGCCACCCGTGGCCGGAACTCGGCGATCTTCCTCTTGAGCAGCAGTTGGCAAGGCTTGGACGGGGCCAGGCGACCTCTTTGACAAGGCAGTCGCTTAAACTTGCGGAAATCGACGCCGAAGGGCGGGCAGCCGGAAAAAATCTTTTGTCCCCGTTGACTATTCCCAAGAGTCACTATCTTTTGTTGAATTTAGGCGTTTCATCGAAACTGGAAGTCGAGCAGGCCCTCGAAGAGGGTTTCACGCATTTTAAAGTGAAAGTCGGAACTGACTTTTCCGATGAAATGCATTTTTTAGAACCGCTTTTAGAAATTCCAAATGCCCTTTGGCGTCTCGATTTTAACAATCGTCTAAAAGTAGACGACCTGCCTTTTTTGGAGGCGGCAAACGTATCTTCGATTGAATTTATTGAAGACCCTTTTCCCTATGACAGCAGTTGGTCTGAGTTTCCCTTACCAATCGCCTTGGATCGTCAAGCTGACGGTCATGAGGACTTTTATCGATACAAGGTTTTCAAACCGTCTGTCGAGGATTTTAAAGAAACTCGAAAACCTCTTGTCGTCACATCAAATTTAGGCCATCCTCTAGGACAGGCAGCAGACGCCTACATCGCGGGAAAGTTGAATGATGATTATAATGTAGGCATTTGCGGGCTTCTTTCTCACAGAGTCTATTCTCGCAATTTGTTTAGCGAACAATTATCGTGGAGGGGAGCGGAATGGAAGAGTCCTGAAGGAACAGGATTTGGTTTTGATGAACTTTTACACACTACAACTTGGTGCAGATTATGAGTTTTGAATGGGATAGCGATCAAACAATTGTATTAATGAATCCTCGGATGCCGGGCAAAGACAAGTACACTCATAGGCTTCATGAGATCGGATTGAAAGGGCATATCTGGCTTGCGACATCCGGAACGACATCGATCAAATGGGTGGCCCTCTCAAAAAAGGCCATACTTCATTCAGCAAGAGCGGTCAGCCAACATTTGGAGATGACCGATCAGGATATCTGGATAAACCCTTTACCCGATTTTCATATCGGAGGCCTCGCGATTTGGGCTAGAACATTTGTTTGCAATGCGAAAGTGGTCGATTTTAAAAGGGAATCCAAATGGCATCCTAAAGTATTCCGGGATTGCCTGGCATCATCAAAGGGGACCCTGACATCTTTGGTTCCCGCTCAGCTCTACGATCTTGTTTGCCTCCAACTCGAAGCCCCTCCTTCTCTAAGGGCGGTGCTCATCGGAGGAGGGAGGCTTGAGTACTCTCTTTATTCAAAGGCAGTAAATCTTGGGTGGAGATGCTTGCCGACCTACGGCATGACGGAAACGGCCTCGCAGGTAGCGACCGCAAAGCCGGAAACAAAGGCCGATTTGGAATTGCTGCCCCATGTTTCGGCCAAGATTAATGATGAGGGGTTGATTTGTATTAAATCTGACTGCTTGTTAACATGTTACGCAGAAATTAATTCAGAAACGGTTGTGACCGATCCAAAAAACGACGGGTGGTTTTGCACTGATGACGTGGGTGTGATTAAAGACAACTCGCTCAAAGTCAAGGGAAGAAAATCCGACTTTATCAAAATAGGGGGGGAAAGCGTATCGGTCACAATGCTTGAAAGCGTATTCGACACCCTTAAGCTTGAATACGGCGTAACAGATGACATGGCCTTAGTGGCGATACCCGACGACAGGCTTGGACATGTGATCCATCTTGCCACAACTTATGAATCCCTCCGGCTGTTGACCCTTGTCGAGGAGTTTCAAGAAAGGGTGCATCCCTTTGAAAGGATACGGCAAATCCATCGCGTCGACAAAATCCCTAGAGGGCCGATGAACAAAGTGATTAAAAGCGATTTAGAAAAGGTGTTAACCAAGGAGCCACTTGCAAAATTCCAGTGAAACTGATTTTTGAGCTATTTTGCCGAAATTTGCCATGTGTCACAAATTCACATACTCCTAAGAGTAGGGGATTTGTGACACATGGCAAAGATCGGTGAAAGAGCCAAAAAGCTTTCTGCTGGAATTTTGCAAGTGGCTCCAAGGAATCATATGCAACCAACAGATGTTGAATTTAGTGTGATCGGACATACTCAGGCGAAGTTGCCTCCGGTCAATTGCGAGCCCGAAGCAGTCCAAATCAAGACTCGTAAGGAATGGGAAAAAGTCTGCTCGGATGAAGGAATAAAAAGTGAGAAAGTCAATTTTAAAGAGAAGAAAATTATTAAAGCGGGATCTCCCACTCCCAGCCCCCATTTTGTTTTAGGTGTTGTAAGAGTGAAGAAGATTGGCAAGATGACTCTGCTGGTTCAATATGCTTCGATTGTTCGCGATCCCCAAGCACGAAACAAAATGGTGCCAACTTACTCAAGTGTTTTTGTCGCTGTAAGCAAGAAGGAGAAGTTCAACCGAATTTTGTTGGATTCTCTTCCTAATTTTAAGCCGGAGGCCCATTTCGGCGAGCTGCAAACAATGTTTGACCTTGCAAGAGATGCTGAAGTAAGTTCGGGTGAATTGGAATCATTAATGTTTGATTTGTTTGCTGATCAAGACCCGTCATTTAAAAGAAGTGAAGAATATGAACGAACCAAAGAATTAACCGAAGATGAGAAAAAAAACCGGGCATTGAAAATAGTTCATGAAAAGACTGTTGAGGCCGAACAACATTATTCTAAGCTAAGGAGTGAAAAATACACAGAATACAACGAATGTGTGCAAAAACTTTGCGGAAAAAATATTAGAGTTTCTTCTCCGCAAGAATAAGTGTTGCGATGCCGCCGAATAGAGGGTTTATGGAGACTTGGGAAAAGCCTGTTGTTATCAAGCTGTCGGCTACGCGGTCGGGCGATACGAATTCATGGATGCTGTTGCAAAGGTATTCATAAGCTTTTTTGTTCGATGTGGCGATCTTTCCGAGTATCGGCAAGGCGGTTCTGAGGTAGAGGTGGTGCCCGAGCCTGAGAAAGCTGTTTTCGGGGCGGGTCAATTCGAGAATTCCAAAGCGGCCTCCGGGTTTGAGCACTCTCAATGTCTCATGGAAGCACTGGGACGGATCTTTGATGTTGCGGATGCCATAGGCGGCGGTTGCGGCGTCGATGAGATTGTCTTCAAGAGGAATGGATTGCGCGTCAGCTTCAAGGTAATGGATCTCATGACGGCTTAATTGCATTTTCCGGGCTTTTTCTTTAGCGCACGCGAGCATTCCTGATGAAAAATCGAGCATATAGGCTGTTACCGGATCTTTTTGGCTGCGCAGATAGGGAAAGGCGATATCGCCGGTGCCGCAGCATAGATCCAGAAGCGTTTTGGGGTGGCTGCCGGAATAGATTTCGCGGATGAGGGCGCGATTCCATAGCCTATAGGTCTGAAAAGAGAGAATCGCATTGCCCCTTTCGTAATTTCTGGCAATGTCGTTGAACAGAGCTTTGATTGAGTCGGGATTTTGTTTTGCGTAAGGAGTTGGTTCAGTCATTCTCTTCTTCTTCTGTCAGCTTCTCTTCTTTATCTTTAATGTCGGTTGGTTTCTTGCAAATTTCGCAGGAGATTTTACGGCCGCATCTCTCATCGCGGACTTTGTTCGGATCCATGCCGCAGGCGCCTCGAATGATCCTGACTTTCCCTGTTATCAGCCAGCCAATCCCTAATAAGGCCAAGGCTAAAATAACAACGCCAAAAGCTAGTAAAATGGTTGTGATCATGGGTCCCATAATTACCTCTTCCTCGTATTATAACATAAATTTGATTTAATCGTAGTCAACTTTGCAATTTGAGGTTAAAGGAACCGCCTGGCATGTCAGGATTTTTCCATTTTGCGCCTCGGCTTCACTAAGAGCCTGATGCCTCTTCATGGATACTTTTCCTGTTTTAAGCTGGGCTATGCAGGTGCTGCAAATACCTTCTCTGCAGGAAAAGGGAGGGTTTAAGTTTTCGCGAATGGCCGCATTGAGAATATTTTCGCCGGGGCGGCAAACAATTTCAGTTTCTTTCCCATAAATTTTAACCAACGTCGATTTCGATTCCTCGGCAGAGCCCTCTTCTCCTTCTCCGACAATTAGGGGGCTTTCCGATATTTCAGTATGGACCTCCTCAAAGGGCTCTGCCAGGGATGTGAATGTTTCGACATGGATCTTGCTTTCCGGGATCCGTTTTTGAGCAAGCGATTCTTTGACAAGAGACATCATTTCTCCCGGTCCGCAAATGTAGTATTCGGCATCATGCGGACTGGAGTCCAAAATGTTTCCGATTTTATCTTTGTCAAGTCTTCCTATTGAATCTAAGCTACCTGCATCTTGGACAGAGATGCTGTGTATCACCTGAAATCTTTCGCTATACTTTTGCTTAAGCTGCTCAAGGTCTTGGTTGAAGATAATTGAGTCCGGGTCATGATTGGCAAAAATAAGTCTGATGTCCTTGACATGCGGCTCTTTTAGAAGTGAGCTGATCAATGAAAAAATCGGGGTGATGCCGCTTCCCCCTGCGAACATGACGTAGCGGGAAGCTTCGGCAACGGGCGTGAATTGACCTGCAGGTGGGAGAATCAACACTTCGTCGCCAACCTTAAGCTGATCAATCATGTCGTTGGAAATGAGTCCGTCTGCGACCCTTTTTACGGTAATTCTGAGCTGCTTGTCCTCGAGAGGGGAGCTTGAGAGCGAGTAGCATCTTTTATGAAGCTGGCCGGCATCAAGCATTCTCAGAGTGATAAACTGTCCGGGTTTGTAATCGAATTCGTGTTTAAGTTGGCTTGGAATATCGAAGAAAAATGAAACGGCCTGTTTTGTCTCCCACTTTTTTTGTGCGACTTTTAATAAATAGTAGCGGTGATGTTTTCCATAGTCCGTTTGATATTGAAACCAGGACCGGTCTACATCCAGAGGCTGGTACCCAAAGGCCATCCTCTTCATTATTTTTGGGGCGATGAACTTTTGAAAGAAGGGGAAAATGATTTTTCTCGCTTTGTTGATAATGGGATTGCGGATACCCATGACAGCCATGCCGAGGATTTTTTGAATGCGAAAGATTTTGACTGCTTCTTTTTTCCGCTTAGCGGCAAATTCTTCGAGATGATAAGTTCTAATGATTCCGGGATGATCCTTTAAT
>SLFE01000018.1 GCA_007124415.1 Waddliaceae bacterium
GAAAGAATTTTTTTTTATTTTTGGATCTTTAAGTGATTGATCAAGTGTTTATTGAAACTTAATAAAGTTTTTATTAGATTGATTTTAAATTGATTAAATAAGTTAAAGATTGTATAATTCAAGTTATAAAAGGGGTTTAATATGCAAAAAATAAAAATTCTACTGGTCGAGGATGAGCAAGATATAGCCGACATGATCAAAATGAATGCCGAAGTTTCTGATTTTAAGGTTGTTGTGGAAAACGACGGTTTAAACGGTTATATGGCTGCAGAAAGGGAAAAACCCGATATTATCGTTCTTGATATCATGCTTCCGGGCATGAACGGGCTTGATGTGTGCCGGAAAATCAAAAATAATCCGGAACTTATGAATATTCCGATAATCATGATTTCTGCAAAAAGCGAAGAGTTGGATGTGGTTCTGGGGTTGGAACTCGGAGCCGATGACTATGTGACCAAGCCATTTTCTCCAAAAATCCTTCTATCCCGCATTAAAGCGGTTTTAAGAAGACAAAACGAGCCGAAAAAAGAACCAAAGCGGATTGAATTCGGCAAATTTGCTCTTGATCTCGACAGCTATCAGCTTCTGAAGGGCTCAAAGCTCATTCCTCTTACCCTGTCTGAGTTCGGCATTTTAAAGCGGCTTGTTTCCAATCAGGGCAAAGTCCTGACGAGAAACCAGCTTCTCGATGATTTGCACGGGGACGAGTCATATGTTGTGGACCGCAACATCGACGTTCATATAGCGTCTCTTCGCAAGAAGCTCGGGCCTAATTTCAACTGGATCGAGACAGTACGGGGCGTCGGCTACCGTTTTAAAGAAGATGCCTAATTATTTCTGGCCTTGTCCACTTCCTCTCGTGAAAATAGCGACTTTCCGGGAGGATTTTCTATTATTAACTAGTTTTATTTAAAATATGTTATAATACTACTGTAGTATTATATAATAAAATAGTTAATAAAATGGATATAAAAGGCAGAATCGAAGAATTTAGCCCGAATGTGCTGACTCCGGCTTCGGCTGAGGTGCAGGCTGAGGAGGAGGTCGGCCAGGCGGTTGCTGATGCTTTGAGGAGTGCCGGTCGTACCAAGGCATCTTTGGAGGGGCTCAAGCAAAGCCTGTCGCCTAAAATTCCTCAAACATTAAAATCGGAAGTTGGAAAAACCAAAGAGTTGTTTGAACGCTATTTTGGAAGCCGGCTAACTTCTCTGGCCTCGTCTGTCGGTCGGGCGGTCTCCTCGGCTATTGGCAGCGCCTCTGATAAAATCAGAGGAAAAGTCAGCAGCAAGCGGCTTGCTCAAACAGGGGAACCGGCTGTTAAGGAAAGAGGTCAAAAAACGGCTAAGTCCACAGAAGAATTTCCCAAAGATGTCCGGACTGCTGAAGAAGTTATCAGCCGTTTCTTCCGCTCCCCGCCGAGCAGGGCAAAATTGGAAGCCTATTTTTCCAAGGCCTTAAAAAACGAGTCTGCCGATAAAACCCAAAAATCCTCGGATACCGCTGCGGGCCAATCGGTCGGCAGTTCCAAGCAAGGAATAGAAGGAGTCAACAAAAAGGAGGCCGAGATCTGCTATGCAGTCGTAAAAGAAGCGAGAAACGGAACAATTCCCGATGACGTTGAAAACTACAGCAAAACCGAGGACAACGGAGTGGCCACGTTGACTTTCACCAAGGGCGGGCAGAAGTATGAGGTCAATTACGGCGACAGCAGCAATTCGTACAATGGGGTTAAGCGTAAAGACCTGCTCGATCGGGCCAACCTGTTTTTTGATGCAGCCATCGCAGCCGATCCTGATAATGAAGAAGCAAAAAAAGAAATTGAAGCAGTGAAACAGGATGTATCAAACCAGCTCATGGCGCTTGGACGGTTTTCCGATCCTGACCGGATTGATGCGGATCTTGATAAGGCCAAGATCGGTTTGGGGGCAGCTTTCCTAAAAACTGAAACTATTGTGCAGAAGAGCCAGCCTAATTTCAATCTTCAAAAAGCCGAATCCGAATTCGTTTTGAAAAGGGGCCGGCCGATTATCGTCAATTTTTTCCGAGTGACAGCTGGTGATGAGAGTAGAGAAGTTGTCGGTATCCAAAGACCGATGGGGGAAAAGACGATCCCAAGCTCCATTAAAACTATGTCCGGACTTGCCAACTATGTGTCTTCGTCGGGAGGCGTTGTTGAAAATGGTGAAGTGAAACTCAATTTTACCGGCATGCGTCATTCGCGCCCCTCTCCTATCGAAGTTAAGGATGGATACAAAAGGCGGGCCATAGCTGCATCGAATACAAAGCAGTCGATCGTGGATGTCGCCAAAGGCATGGAAATCAACCAAGGGAATTCGAAAAGCAATCCTCTTGTGGTTCCTCTTGCGCCCACGACGCTTTTGACGGCAAAAAGGATGGATTTCATTCGCAACAAGAAAAAAGTTATAGCGGGAAAATGGACCGGAGAGTCCGAGACTATGCAGCTCAAGGAAGTCATGCAAGCTTACAGGTCGTTCGACGGCTGTCCGATGAAGGTAGAGATCGGAGGGGAGGAAAGGTGGATCAAGCCAGAGATCCACCACATGAACTTCGGCGTCAACCCTCCTGCAGCCGGCGATGGGCTTTTGGGCAAGCTTCCGAGCGACCCCGCCGAGGATAAGCTCAACGCTCATGGCATGATGTCTCAGCAACAGCTTGTGAAGGATTATTTTAGAGGGAATGAGAAAGTCGTGAATTTCTTGTCAGGCAATACATCGGAGCTGGAAAGTCAATACGAAGTTCTCAAAGGAAAAATTCACGATGGCATAAAGAAGGATCAAACGGCTTTGCAGAAAGCTTATGACCAATACCTTGAGCAGCCGTCATCAGATGCAGGCAAGGAGGTCAAACGGCTTGAGAAAAAAATCGCCCGCCGGTACAACACACTGGACTTTCTTGCCAGGGGAATTGTCAAGGAACAGAAAAAATCATTTTTAGAAAGGTTTGAATCCGGAGATTTCGAAAAGGACTTAAGCGAACTGAAGAAGACTCTGGAACCTAAGCAACGCTCGATTCTTCAGGATTTTGCAGATTTCAAGCGCGCAGTCTTCACAGGGGCCCATAAAAACACCGCGACTGTTGTCAGTGTGCCGGCAACAGTGATTGACATGAACAGCAAAATGGGCGTTATGTCTTTCTACTATTGCAAGAGCGCCGAGGACCGCACGGGCAACGTGGAAATTTTTGTCGGCAGCAGAGAAACGTATGAGGAAATGAAAGGAGAGGGCAACACTGCCGGCATCATTGACTGCTCTGAGGAAAACAGTGAGAAAAATGAGATAATCAAGCAAATGCATACAGCCTCCCCCTCGCTTAACAATACCGGGCAAAACTCCAATGCGCGCGGCCTTCAGATCAGCGATAAGGTCAATCCCAAAGGCATGGAAAAAGATATTAAAAACGGAAAAAAAATGGCCGCTTTGGCCAATGGGGTCCCGAAAGAGGCTAAGAGGCAGGCTGCTGAAGCAGCTTAGAAGTTCCTGTTTGCGGGTGACTTTTGCTTCCATATAGTGTATAATTCAAGCCATGTCTGATTATGAACTTCTCGATAGCGGCGACGGCCGCAAGCTGGAGCGCTTCGGCCCCTATATCCTCGACCGCCCCTCCCTGCAGTCGGTTTGGCGGCCGAAGCTTGGCAAGGAGGAGTGGAATAGGGCCCATGCCAAGTTCACCAGGGAGCCGGACGGGCTTTGGGAAAAAAAACGAGGTTTTCCCGACGAGTGGGCCATCGAGGTCGAAGGAATCAAATTCAAGCTTGCTCCCACGGATTTCGGTCACCTAGGCATCTTTCCCGAACAACGCTCCTGCTGGAAGTGGATACAAAATCATCTTGGCAAGGGAGCGAATGTCCTCAATCTGTTCGCCTACTCGGGCGGCTCGACGATGGCGGCGGCTCTTGCAAAAGCTCAGGCCACCCATCTGGACGCTTCTAAGAAAATGTGCGGCTGGGCCCGGGAAAATGCGGTGCTGAACAGCCTTGAAGAGGCTCCCGTGCGGTGGATCGTTGATGATGTTAAAAAATTTTTGAAAAGAGAGGTGAGGCGTAAAAACCGATATGACGCCATCATTCTCGACCCACCGAGCTTCGGCAGGGGAGCGAAGGGGGAGGTTTTCAAAATTGAAAAGGATATTCAAGATATTTTGTCCGATTGCAAAGAGCTTCTCAGCGAGCAGCCGTTGTTTGTATTGCTGACATGCCACAGCCCCGGCTTTACCCCGATCGCGATGAGCCATCTGCTTGCCCAATTTTTTCCGGAAGGGGATGTCGAAGCGGGGGAGATGGTTCTTGAAGGAGACGAAAATGTCTTCCCGCTCCCAAGCGGCTCCTTTGCGAGGTGGCGTCCATGCTGATCGCCAGCCTGCAAAATCCTAAAATCAAAAATCTTGTCCGTCTTCGGGATCGCCGCCACAGGGATAATAGCGGCCTTTTTTTAATCGAGGGATATCGGGAGCTCTTAAGGGCCGTCGATGCGGGCCTTGCCATCGACGAGCTTTACTATTGCCGCGAAATGTTTTTGGGCGGCAATGAAGAGGCTCTCATCGAAAGAATCTCCGGGCAGAAGTTTGAATGCTCGCCGCAAGTTTTTAAAAAAATCTCCTATAGGGATAGACCGGACGGGCTGCTCGGCGCAGCACGGCAGATGACAAGACGTTTGGATGAGATTCAATTCAAGTCCGCCCCTTTTGTCGTGATTGCCGAGAGCATTGAAAAGCCGGGCAATTTGGGAACCATACTCCGTACATCCGACGCTGTCGGCGTCGATGCGCTGATTGTCTGCGACCGCTGCACCGACATCCACAACCCCAATGTCGTCAGGGCCAGTGTGGGGACGCTTTTTACAGTTCCAGTTGTTGAGACAAGCGGCGCCGAGGCGTTGGAGTGGCTTGAAAAGCAAGGGATTGTCATTGTCGCTGCGACGCCCTCTGCAGAGACGGTTTACAGCGAAGCTGACTTGACCGGTCCGGTGGCCGTCGCCTTCGGAACCGAACAGTACGGGCTGTCCGACGTTTGGATGGAGGGGGCTGAAACAAAGGTGAAAATTCCGATGAGGGGCGTTGCCGACTCCCTCAATGTGGCGCTTTCGACAGGGGTGCTTCTTTACGAGGTGCTGCGCCAGCGAGGTCTATAGGTGGACATATTGTATGAAGACAACCACGTCATTGTCGTGGACAAGCCGGCAGGTTTGCTCACCCAGCCGAGCGGAACGGATGGGGATAATCTTGAGGACAGGGTCAAAAAGTTCATCAAAAAGCGAGGCAATAAGCCGGGCAAGGTGTTTTTGGAGGCTGTCCACCGCCTCGACAAGCCGGCCTTCGGCCTCGTCGTGTTTGCTAAAACAAGCAAGGCCCTCTCCAGGTTGAACGCCGCTCAAAGGGAAAAGAAATTCCGCAAGTTCTACCGGGCCAAAGTTGAGGGGGCGCTTCCCAAACCGGAGGGAACGCTTGAGAACATCCTTTTCCACGACCGCCATATAGCCCGGGTGGTGGGGCAGGATCACCCGAAGGGCAAACAGGCAGTTTTACATTATCGCGAAATCGATGGAGAATCAAATCTTGTTGAGATTGAGCTGGTTACCGGACGCTATCACCAAATTCGCGCTCAATTGGCTCATATTGGATGCCCGATTGTCGGCGACAAAAAATATGGCAGCTTAACTCATTTGCCTTCAGGTATATATCTTGAGCATTATCGCGCAGAATTTCCCCACCCCACGAAGGGCGGCACTCTAAAAATCAATAAAGTGATATAAAAAAATTATTAGTTTACGCATGTGGTAATAAATGGGTAATAAATTTTCATTGATTGATAAGTTCAGAAGGTTTTACGACCGGTTAATTTATCGTTTTGTGAAGTTCTTAAGAAAGCATTGCAATCTGTTCGGCCTCGTGACAGCTACATTTCTTACCGAACCGCTCTCAGCGCTGAGGTCGGGGATAATGCTTCCTTACGGATGGAAACGGCATTTCAATTATTACGGACTGAACCCCAAATCTTTGACAAAAGAGCAGCTCGCTCAAGATCCGGTGCTTTTGATTCACGGAAATTTCGACAACCAAAGGGCATGGCTGAGATTGGCTCAAAAACTACAAGATGAGGGTATTCCTGCCTTCACTGTCAATTTACCTTCGGGCAAGATCACCCGCAGGGACAAGGATTTGCTCGAGAAAAAGTGGGCTGAGATCAGAAACCTCTATCGCGACCGGGACGACCTTCTTATTAATGTTGTCGGCCATTCACGGGGAGCCTGTCTGGCAGTAATGATGGGGGTGAACATCGCCGGATGGAGCATCGGCCGGAAAGGGAGAATGTCGACAGACCTGAGCACTTTGAGAAAAAGAAGAGATATCGGCAAAATCATACAAATCGCTCAGCACTTTGTCTTGAACGACTTTCAGAACAGCTTGGCCGATTCGGTAAAAATCGATGACAGGATTTATACTATCAGGGGGTCCAGGGACGTGCTGGCGCCTTTAGACGACAACTTCTCGGAGTCTTCCCGTAAATTTGTCTACGAGTTTGGACATCTAGGGCTTCTCTTTTCCGACGAAGTCGATCAAAAGATCATTGAAATTCTCAAAAATCGTTAACGGTCAAAGAGATATTTTTTTTGTAGCCCTAAGGGCCCTGATGGGATAAAATGCGGGCGAGGTGTTTCATGTTGGCAACGTTAATTTCGATCATCTTCGTGATTGTTTTCGCATTGGTTTTTGGAACCGCTGCATTGGGATTTTTTCCCATTATAGCTTTGACTGCCGGGTTTTTGATTCTTTTGATCACCCCTTTAATCGTCGGGCTGACGCTGCTCCCCTTGCAGGCGGCCAGCGTGGAAACATCGTCGAAGGCCATGAATATGGCAAGGCGCGACCCGGTTCAAATCGTTTTGGCTGTTGTCTGGATTGCTTTTGCTCTTTTTTCTTTCTTCACAGCAGTTTTCGGGACGTACATCTTATTTGTCATCTGGATTATTTGGTTCGGTCTGTCGCTTGACGCTATTATGCTCTATATTTGGAGGGCGGCCGGCTTTTCCGATCCTTACCGGTTAGTCAAACTCCACCTGCGAGACGGCAGAAGAAATTTTCCTCCGCATCGGCAGAGGGAGCTTTGCGCGAGCATAGACGCCTTGGCCGAAGTCAGTTTGAAGGCCGTGTACCAAAAAAGCCTTCCCCTTTCCACCGCAGTTGTCGACGCAATGGAAACTTTGGGCAAGGAGTACTTGGATTGCGTCAAAGATGCCGAGTCCGAAGAGGCCGGCGGCCGCGTCAATTACACTTTGGGTTTTTTACTTCACCGCTTGCAGATGCTTTTTAATCTGGCTGCCGAGGACAGGCTTGAACCTATGGCAAATCAAATCATTTTGAGCACCGCGAAATTGACTTGTGCGGTAGCGGGGTACGACACATCGCTTACAAGCCTTCCCGTCCATTTTCTCGAAAGTTTTTTTAATGCCGCGCGCGAATACGAACTCAAAGAAGTTACTGTTAACAGTTCGATAGTCTTGCATGAGATGGCAAAATCGTTGATCGAGGATCCTGAGCTGCGGGATAAAAATTTAAGAGACGTTCTCTTTTCTTTGATCGAACAAATGGAAAAACTGGCGAAGGAGACATTCAAGGAAGATAAAAATACTCCCATATCCTTGCTGACAGAGCCGTTTCAAGACTTGAAGTCGCTTCTGGAAGAAAAAATTCCCGAATTTTCCGGTTCAAAAGATGTCATTGCCACTCTTAACAGGGTCATCACAGAGTTCCAGGCGCTTAGGGGCGTGCTGCAATCCATACCGAATATTCCCGGCTACTCCAAGGAGGATGAGTCGGAGGAAGAGCCCGAAGAATAATTCTGTACGTTCTGAAAAGAATTTGTTATGATTGGCGCCATGATGTTCGATCTACTCAATCGAGGCGTTGACGACGCTGTATCCGCGGTGTTGCAGTTAAAGAGTGAACATGCGCTTCAATTTATGATAAAGTCCTCCGAAATGATTGCCGAAACGTTTCAAAGCGGCGGCAAGGTTATCATTGCCGGAAACGGCGGCAGCCTTTGCGACGCTATGCATTTTGCCGAGGAGCTGACAGGGTTTTTCAGGGAGAAGAGACAAGCGCTGCCGGCAATCGCGCTGTCGGAACCGGGGCATATTACCTGTACGGGCAACGACCTTGGTTTCGACCACATTTTTTCCCGAGGTGTTGAGGCTTACGGCCGCCCCGGCGATATCTTTGTCGGTCTGACGACAAGCGGCAATTCCCCCAATATCGTCAATGCGGTCGCTCTGGCGAAAAGTCAACAACTCAAAACCATTGCCTTTCTCGGCAAGGGAGGCGGCAAGCTTAAGGGAGAAGCCGATCTTGAGCTGATCATCGACGGCTTTAAAACTTCAGACC
>SLFE01000240.1 GCA_007124415.1 Waddliaceae bacterium
AGAAGATTAATTGCCAGGCTGCTTACGGTGTTAAGGGAAAAGCAATCGGCTTAAAAACGATAAATAACGGTTGAGGAGATAATGGAACAACCAGCAAGAAATCAAAGAAAATTAAAAGAAGGCGTTGTCGTTTCCAATAAAATGGATAGCACCGTACGTGTTGAAGTCGTTAGTACTATAAAACATCCTCGATACGGAAAAACAATCAAACGTAAAACTGTTTGTTACGCGCACACCGATAAACCCCTTGAAAACGGTGACAGGGTCACCATTATGGAGACAAAGCCCATCTCTAAGCTAAAGCGCTGGAGAGTGGTGGCTTAAAGCTTATTAAGTTAGCAAATATTGGTAAGGAATTATGATTCAACAAGAAACAGAGCTAGAAGTAGCTGATAACACTGGCGCGAAAAGAGTCAAATGTATTAAAGTATTAGGCGACTCGAAAAGAAGATATGCCGGCGTTGGCGATATCATCGTTTGTTCCGTGAAGGAGGCATCTCCCGGTGGAAATATGACTAAAGGAAAGGTAGTCAGAGCCGTTATTGTAAGAACAAAAAAAACGATAACTCGCCCCGACGGATCCAAGATCACTTTTGACACAAACAGCTGCGTTTTGATCAACGACAAACAAGAGCCGGTAGGAACACGCATCTTCGGTCCGGTAGCCCGCGAACTCAGGGAAAGAAAGTTTTTAAAGATTCTTTCCTTGGCTCCGGAGGTTATTTAACATAGAGGGATAATATGGCAAATAAAGCAACACGAAATAAGTCTAAGATCAGGAAAGGTGATAAAGTTGTTGTCATCGCCGGAAATGACCGCGGCCAGACGGGAATAGTGCTTCACAGCATGGATAATGACCGAGTATTAGTGCAAGGCGTCAACATGCGAAAAAAACATGTGAAGCCTACGCAGGAAAATCCGAAAGGAGACATTATCGATATTGAAAAGTCCATACACATTTCGAATGTTCAAGTTTGCGATGATGACGATAAGCCGGTTAAGCTAAAGGTCAAGCACGATAGCAACGGTGAGAAGACCTATTTTTATAAAAAAAACGATCAAGAGATCGTCTACCGTTCAGTGAAAAAACATGCATCCGCGAAGTAAATATTCGCGATAAATTATAGGCCCTAAGGCCTCAAAATAGAACAAAATCCAGGTTTGCAAAGCCTTAGGTGATTGATATGTCAAGATTGAAAGAAAGATACAAGAATCAAGTAAAAACTGAGCTTCAGAAGAAGTTCGGCTATAAAAATGTCATGCAGGTTCCCCGGGTCCTTAAAATTGTGATCAATATGGGGATAGCGGAAATCGCTAAAGATAAAAACGCTCTGCAAGACACTTTAGAGGAGCTCGCGCTGATAGCAGGTCAAAGGCCTGTTACGACTCGCGCCAAGAAATCGATTTCGAACTTCAAGCTGCGTCAAGGGATGCCGATTGGCGCCAAGGTCACGCTTCGCGGCCGTCGCATGTATGATTTCATGGACAGGTTTTTCAATATCACTTGTCCCATCATCCGAGACTTTCGCGGCTTTGAGAAAGGAACTGACGGCAGTGGAAACTGCACCATCGGACTGGACGACCAGACGGTATTTTCCGAGCTCGATCTGGATAAAGTAAAACTGACAAAAGGGATGAACATCACTTTTGTGACTAACGCGGAAAGCGATGACGAGTGCATCGAACTGCTGCGACAATTAGGTATGCCCTATAAAAATATGGAAATAGTTTTAGCAAGTTAGGAGAATATTTATGACTGTATCCGATCCGGTTGCCGATTTTTTAACAAGGATACGCAATGCGATTAAAGCCGAGCATCGTTTCGTCGACATTCCTTGGAGCAAGCTGAAGCAAAATATAGCCGATGTCCTCAAGCAAAAAGGCTTTTTGGAAAATTATATTGTGAAACACGAGAAAAAAGGCGGCGTAATGAGGGTCTTTTTGCGATATAAAAAAGATCGACAGCCTGTAATCCAAGGATTAAAAAGATTGTCAAAACCCGGGCTGCGCCGCTACTCAGGCAGTCAAGATATACCTAAATTCTACGGTGGTCTCGGATTGTCGATACTGTCCACTTCCCAAGGAGTTATGGCTGGATCTGATGCCGCAGAAAAAAATATAGGCGGCGAACTGTTGTGTTTGGTTTGGTAGCGATAAGGAGTCAATGTCATGTCACGTTTAGGTAGAATCCCCGTTCCACTCCCAAAAGGAGTCGAAGTGAAGCAAGAAGGCATTATCTTAACGGTCAAAGGTCCCAAAGGATCACTTGATCTAAAGGTTATGCCCATCATCGGGGTTAATGTTGAAGAAGATAAAATTGTCGTTTCTTTGAAGAAAGACAAAGCCGACCACAATAAGTGGCTGGGGCTGTACCGTTCGCTGATCGCGAATATGGTTATCGGAACGACAGAAAAATTTCAGAAAAATCTCGCAATGGTCGGAGTGGGTTATAGAGCCAACGTACAAGGCAATAGACTCAACCTTCAAGTGGGATACTCGCATCCGACAGGCGTCGATATCCCGGACGGGATCGATGTCGAAGTGGAAAAAAATACCAAGATAAAAATATCGGGTATAGACAAGCAGAAAGTAGGTCAATTTGCCGCGGATGTCCGCAGCGTCAGACCACCTGAGCCCTTCCAGGGGAAAGGTATTCGTTATGAAGACGAACGAGTCAGGCGCAAAGCCGGAAAATCCGCGAAAAAGGGGTAAGCGTTTATGAATAACGAAATAAAAAAAAGTCTCAAAAGAAGACAGAAACGCAGCATGCGCGTTCGAAGAAAACTTAAAGGCAGCTCTAATAAGCCCCGCCTCTGCGTCATCAAATCAAATAAGCATATCTATGCTCAATTGATCGACGACGTCAACGGCAAGACAATCGGTGCTGCCTCAACTGTGTCCAAGGCGATGAGGGGCTCGGAAACTTCAAAGAAAAACAAAGAGACTGCAAAAAAGCTTGGCGAGCAGATTGCCGCTATCGCTAAAGATAATAACATAAATGAGATTGTATTTGATCGCGGGCCATTCAAATATCATGGTATTTTGGCTGAATTAGCAAACGCAGTTCGTGAAAAAGGCTTGGCATTTTAAGGTAGGTTAAAAAACATGGCTAGACAATCGGATAAAGATTTACAAGAAAAAGTATTGTTCATCAATCGTTGCTCCAAAGTAGTGAAAGGCGGTAGAAAATTTAGTTTTTCCGCTTTGATCCTTGTCGGAGACGGTGAAGGTAAAGTTGGATATGGTTTTGCAAAAGCTAATGAACTTACCGACGCAATACGCAAAGGTGGAGAAACCGCTCGAAAGAACATCCATGATGTCGTCATGGAAGGCACAACGATACCTCATGAGATTAAAGTCAAGTGGGATGGAGTCGAGGTTCTTTTGAAGCCGACCCCGGAAGGATCCGGAGTGGTTGCGGGATCACTGGTACGCGCCGTTTTGGAAATGGCGGGAATAAAAGATGTTATGGCTAAGAACTTAGGCGGTAACAATCCAATTAATCAGGTTAAGGCGACATTCAAAGCCTTACTTTCCTTGCGCCCTCGCGAGTATATCAAGGAGTTGAGACAGTAATTATGAGCAATTTATCAACATTACAAAATTCACATCGCCCCAAAAAAAAGCGTAAGAATGTAGGCAGGGGCAACGGTTGCGGTTTCGGGAAAACATGCGGAAGAGGCTATAAAGGAGCCGGATCGCGATCGGGCTATAAAAGGCGATTGGGTTATGAAGGCGGGCAGTTCAGGCTGTTTATGAAATTGCCGCACCGCGGGTTCAGCAACGCTCAATTCAGGACAACATACGAAATCGTCAACCTCTATGAAATTGAAAATGCCTTTTCAGACGGCGATGTTGTCAATCTGGAAACCTTAAAAGCGAAGGGGCTTCTAAGCTCTAGATGCCGGTTGGCAAAGGTGCTCAGCGAAGGCGAATTGACCAAAAAAGTGAAGATTGAAGTGCAGGCGATCTCAGCGGGAGCGCGTGAAAAATTGCAAAAAGCAAATATTTCATTTACACTTGAATCCTAACTCAGCTAATGTGTAGAACCTAAACATTTAAACTTCGAGACTGTCAAAGCAGGTATTATGATAGGTGAGATAAAACGAGTCTTGCAACTCCCTGAATTAAGATCCAAGATCATGTTCACTTTGTTGATGCTTGTTGTCTGCCGAATCGGCGTTTACATACCGGTTCCGGGCATCAACGGCGAAGTGGCTCTGGCTTACTTCCAAAGTACAATGGGCGGAGCGCAGAGCCTGTTTCAAATGGTCAACATCTTTTCGGGTGGTGCATTTGCTAAAATGACAGTCTTTGCCCTGACTGTACTTCCCTATATTTCCGCATCGATTATGCTGCAGCTCTTTGTGGCCTTGCTGCCCGGCCTGCAAAGGGAAATGCAGGAAAATCCTGAGCTTGGAAAAAGGAAAATAAATAAGTATACACGCTATCTGACTGTCTTTCTGGCGCTTATGCAATCCTCTATCTATGCGCGCTTTGCGATCCAGATGAACGCCAGCACCCCGGGAATTGTCGAGCCGGAACTTCTCGCAATGACTCTTTTCGGAGTCCCTTGGGTTTTTTACATGGTCGTTTCGGCTACGATGACTACCGGTGTGCTCCTCCTCATGTGGATAGGCGAGCAAATCACCGAAAAGGGAATCGGAAATGGAATCAGCCTCGTAATCGCCCTAGGCATATTATCGCAACTTCCGAGCGCCATGGGGCTGATCATTCAGCAGTTGAACCTGACTTCTCAGGAACCGGGGCAGATGTCGCTTGCCACAGTCGCCCTGTTGATGGGAGTATTTGTTCTTGTCATCGTGGCAACTATTCAAGTTATACAAGGGCACCGAAGAATACCCATTCAACACGCAAGACGCATCGTGGGCAGAAAAGAAATCCAGGGAGGAGCTTCCTACTTGCCGCTTAAAGTGAACTACGCTGGAGTCATTCCGGTTATTTTTGCTTCGTCTGTTCTGATGTTTCCAGCGACGATCATGCAGTTTTTAGGCCCGGAAACCTGGCTTGGACAGTTAGCGAGTTATATAAGCCTCGGTACAATGTCGTATCTTGTGATTTTCTGTTCCTTGATCATATTTTTTACTTACTTCTGGACTGCGACTCAGTTTAAGCCGGATCAAATTGCCTCTGATATGAAGAAGAACGGAGCTTTTATACCGGGCATCAGACAAGGACGGCCTACACAGGAGTATTTAGAGGCAACCATGAATCGAATCACTTTGGTTGGCGCAGTGTTCCTCGCTTTGATTGCCGTTTTGCCAAACATTATTGGAAGCCTTCTCAATATACCACAGACAATAAGCTATTTTTTTGGCGGTACTGCCCTTCTGATCCTTGTCGGCGTGGTTCTCGATACCATGAAGCAAGTAGAGTCCCATCTTCTTATGAAACGCTACGATGGTTTTATGAAGAAGGGACGAGTGAGAGGAAGATAAGCAAGTTTAAGCTGGCAGAATATTAGAATTTTTGGTATGATTTTCATACAAATAAAGAATAAGGAGACTTAAATGCCTAGAATTATAGGTATCGATATTCCAGATAAAAAAAGATTAGAGATAAGCCTGACCTATATTTACGGGGTAGGACGCCATTTAGCGATGGAGATCATCAATAAACTGCAGCTCGACCCGGGTAAGAAGGCCAGAGAGCTGACTCAAGACGAAGTGGCACGGATCAATGCGCTTCTGCAGTCAGATTACATGGTAGAAGGCGATCTGCGAAGGCAGCGCCAAAACAACATTAAAAGACTGATTAACATTCATTCCTATCGCGGCTTAAGACATCGACTTGGACTTACAGTCCGAGGACAAAGAACTCAAACGAATGCCCGCACCCGCAAAGGAAGAAAGAAAACAGTAGCTAATAAGAAGAAATAGGGAGTAAAAGTTTGACTGCTAAATCATCGCCAGGAAAAAAAGGCACCAAGAAAAGGAAAAGAGCTTTGCATGTCCCCGACGGAGTCGTGCATATCAAAGCTACCTTCAATAATACAATTGTCACGATTACCGATAAGGCCGGACGTGTCGTCTCTTGGGCCTCTGCGGGCAAGGCCGGATTCAAGCATTCCAAAAAATCTTCGGCCTATGCGGCAAACGTCGCTGCTCAAAACGCAGCGCGCGATGCCATGTCCAACGGAATGAGAGAGGCTGAAGTGAAATTATTGGGCCCCGGAGCCGGAAGGGAATCAGCTGTACGAGGTATTCAGAGCGCAGGGATCGCGATCAATCAGATTATCGATGTAACACCGGTGCCGCATAATGGATGCAGACCCAAAAAGCGCCGCAGAGTTTAAATTATTAACAAAATATTTTTTTTGTTTTCAAATTAGTTTTAGGAGAAGCAAATGGCAGTAACTTATGGCAAGTTTGAAATGCCAACCAAAATCGTAGTCAATGAAGATAAGTCCAGGCCGAACTTTGTGCAGTTTGTACTGGAACCGTTTGAACGGGGTTTTGGGCATACATTGGGCAATTCAATGCGTCGTATTCTTTTGACCGCTCTTGAAGCCCCGGCCATCGTATCTGTAAGGATCGAAGGCGTGCCGCATGAATACATGGCGGTAGAGGGAATCATTGAGGATATGACCAATATCGTTTTGAATCTGAAAGGCGCGCTTCTAAGGAAGCTGCCGACAGATACCAACGATTCAGCACGCGACATACGCGCTATCACCTCCGTCCTGGAAGTGACGCAAGATGATTTAGACGCAAACGGCGGTTATTATGAGGTCAAGCTCGGGGATATCGTTAAACCCGGAAATTTTGAGGTTGTCAACCCCGATCACAAGCTGTTCACTGCGACAATTCCCATGAAAAAGCAAGTCGATCTCAAAGTTAAAATGGGCAGAGGCTATGTTCCCACCGAAAGGCTTAATATTCCTGAAAAAAATCAGGATGAAATTCTTATCGACGCTTCATATTCTCCGGTAGTTCTTGTGAATTACTCGATATTGAATACACGTGTCGGCGAAGCGACGAACTTTGACAAGCTCGTCCTCGAGGTTGAGACTGACGGCAGGATTACACCGGCTGAGGCCGTTACATTCGCCTCGCAGATCGGATTGAAACATTTTGACGTATTCAACCAGGTTAAGACTCACGCTATTGTCTTTGAAGACAGGGAAAAGAGCTCATCGTCCGAAGATGACGAGCTGCTAGATAAGCTGGCGCTTAAGATCGATGAAATTGAGCTGTCCGTCAGATCTACGAACTGCCTTAGCGGTGCTGATATTGAAACCATTGCCGAGCTTATTTTAATCCCCGAGCGGAAAATGCTCGAGTTTAAAAATTTCGGAAAAAAATCTCTTAATGAAATTAAGGCCAAGCTCGATGAGATGGGTTTATCCCTGGGCACAGACTTGTCCAAGTATGGAATAACACTGGATAATGTTAAGGAAAAAATGCGTGAATACCATGAGCTTCATCGAGATAAGGGCGAAGTATTCACAGACGAGGAATTATCATGAGACATAAAAAGAAGACAGCAAAACTCGGGAGAAATACTTCCCACCGGCGTTGTATGATGGCGAACATGCTTAAATCGCTCATTTTCAACGGACGCATTACAACAACACTGGCGAAAGCTAAAATTCTCCGTTCTTATGCAGACCGCATGATAACTTTGGCCAAGAAAAATACATTGGCCAGCCGCAGGCATGCTGTCGCAAAGTTGATGATTCGATACAATCAATTGTCTCCGAAAGAAGCCCGCCGCGCGAAGTCGGGTGATACTAGTTCGTATAATGTTGATCGTCAAGTGATTGACATCCTTTTTAATGAGCTAGGAGCCCGTTTTACCGAGCGACCCGGCGGGTACACTCGTATCATCAAGTCGGGCAATCGAGCTGGAGATAACGCGCAAACGTGTGTCATTGAATATCTTGAGTCGTAAACATATCTCCGAGTGTTAAAGTTAGAGATTCTGTTTAATTTCTAACTTTACAACTCAACAAAACTCAAGTATGATGTGATCAAAACGGAAAGCGAGGAGTGCTCAATGCCGGCAAGAATAGCAATTAACGGATTCGGAAGAATCGGACGCTTGGTTTTCAGAATACTTTCTGAGTGTGAAGAGTTTGAAGTCGTTGCTATTAATGATCTCGTTCCCGTAGACAATTTAGCGTATTTATTGAAATTTGATACTGCGCATGGCCGTTTTAAAGGAGACGTCAAAGTTGAAGATAACAACTTGATAGTCAACGGGAAAAAAGTCGAGGTCTTTTCTGAAAAAGATCCTTCTAAGCTTCCTTGGAAATCCTTGGATGTCGCCTACGTTGTAGAATCAACAGGATTATTCACAGCTCGCGAGGGCGCAGAAAAACACATTGCCGCCGGAGCGGCAAGAGTTTTAATTACAGCCCCTGCAAAAGGAGAAGTACCGACATTTGTGATGGGAGTTAACCATCACAAGTACGACCCTGAAAAAGATGTTATAGTTTCAAACGCTTCATGCACAACCAACTGTTTAGCACCCCTCGCAAAGGTATTGCTCGATACTTTCGGAATAGAAGAAGGGTTAATGACCACAGTGCATGCGGCAACTGCCTCTCAACCCACAGTAGACGGACCATCGCAGAAAGACTGGCGTGGTGGCAGGGCAGCAGGTCAGAATATTATTCCAGCATCAACTGGTGCTGCTAAAGCGGTGGCTCTTTGCATACCTGAAGTTGAAGGAAAATTGACAGGTATGGCCTTCAGAGTCCCCATCATTGACGTTTCTGTTGTTGATTTAACAGTGCGTTTGAGCAAACCCGCTTCGCTTGAGACAATCTGCGAGGCCGTAAAAAAAGCTTCGGAAAATGAAATGAAGGGCATTATCGACCTTACTGAAGAGCTAGTAGTCTCTTCGGATTTCATTGGAAGCTCTTTGTCATCGATTCTTGACGTCAAAGCGTCAATTGGCCTGAGCGATACTTTCTTTAAGTTGATCTCATGGTATGACAACGAAATGGGTTATGCCTCACGCATCGTCGACCTGCTCAAACATATGGCATCTAGGGAAACAAGCGAAGTTTTAGTCAAGCAATCGACTTAAAACTTCAGCTATAATCACACTGGACATTGGCAATTCTATTGCTGATCCTAGTTGTAGCCATATTCTAATTATAACAATAGGTTTAAACGTGGACTTTACAAGAGAACCTGTGATTGAAACAGTCATCACTCCTAGAGAGGGATGTAAACTTGTCGTTCGCAGTAGTAAAAGCACAAGTCAGGAAGAATATTTTGTCGATGCCGTTGAAGTCGTTTCCTTTGGCAGCGCATTCTTTTATCGTTCTTTGGAAAAGCCAAAAAGCTTCCTACTCCCTGTCATTGATTATGAAATACTTGAGGTTCGTGAGGCGCGCATGGTGTTAAAGCATGTCGGTTCCGAAAAATCAATTAAAATCGGTGGCGGCCGAACTGAGAAGGAAGAAAAGAAGACATCCAAAAAAGAGGCCGAAGAAAAACCCCCCAAAAAGAAAGAACGCCGCCGCCAGCAACGCAGACGCCGTTCGACTAAAGCTGAAGAAAACCAAACTGAAAAAATTGATCTTCCAAAACCCACGGAAAATATCGGAGATGCCGAATCCCCAGCCGTTTCTGAAGAGTCTTCATCCAAAATTATTCGATCGCTGCTGAGCAGCCCGCCTCCACTGATATCCGAGACTATCAATCAATACCGGGAATCTTACAGCCAGGCCTTTTATGAAAGAGGGGAGGATTCCGAAGATGATCAGAGTGAAGAATCCGTTCAGATTCATCAGCCTGAAGAAGAGCATTCCGATATGCCGCAAGAAGAGGCGACCCAGGAAGCCGAATTGCAGCATGCTGAAGAATCTCAAGAACCTAGGAAATCATCGATTCTCAAGGATCTTTGGAACTTTTCTGACGATTAGGGATTAATCGGGGCCCGAAAGCGGGCCCCTTCAATTCGAGCTTATCAAGCATGAATAATTGTCACACGAATGTATCACGCCCTTTGCTTAGCGACTTGGAGCACGGTTCAGAATCGTTTCTTTCCGCCCTGCAAACCCGGGAGAGGCTCGAGGGGCAATTGCGCGGCCGCAAGGTTGACGACCTTCATCTCGGGGCTGATTACCTGTTCAGAGCCGCATCGTTCTCCCTATGTCTGGGGCTTTGCATGGGTACGGCAGCTTATACCTTCTGGAAAATTTCTCATCGCCAGGGCGAGCGGGCAACGGATCCTGTAGTCCTTGCAGCAATTATTGGAGCTGTCTGCCTCATGCCCGCCCTTTTCACCGGCTTGGGTGTGGCTTTGAATTGCAAGGGCGACCGGAACGTAGCCGCTCAATGCAGCTTGCTGGAGCGGGATATTAGGCAAGTCAGCAATAACAACGATCCCACGGCTCCAATAAGCGCTGAAGACTTTTGCCGCGTGTATGGTAATTTGACCCGCAAAGAATTCCATAAGCTCAGCTTTGAGCAATTGAGCGAAATTCGAAGAGTCAACAGAAGCGTTGTCAACTACCTCTTTGATGAAAATCTTTTGAATGCGCATCAGAGCCAATATTTGGAGAAAATGCATCATGAGGGCGAGGCCGCTCGTCCGGCAGTGTAGGTAAGCGGCTGTTTCAAATTCCGTTGACTTCTAACTCCTTATCTGGTAATTTTTAGGTTCGAAATTCATAATGCTCGGGTGGCGGAATGGTAGACGCTGGGGACTTAAAATCCCTTGGTAGAAATACCGTGTGGGTTCGAGTCCCACCTCGAGCATCATTATACTGACCGAATTACCTGACACAATCAAAGACCCCTGCCAAATGAAAGATCACGATAAGTTGAAAGCTCAAAAAGGGACTTTTTTAGCTCTTTGGTTCCTTTGTATTCTTGGTGGGTGGTCCGCACTTCCCTACTTGCAACATTTAGGTCTTGCCCCCTCGACTGTTTCGTTTTTCTTGCTCTATACTGCTCAAATTATGCTCCTTTATGGCCTGGTATGCCGGCTTAGCTATCTCCTCGTTCCCAAGACAGATCTATGGCCTTTTGCAAGCGATAAGCCCCTCAAAAATATTGTCTATCCCGGTGTTGCCGCGGGCGTATTCTTAGGGGCTGCAATATACCTGCTTGATAAAACTCTATTTAAAAGCTCCCTTCTCTCAGATGCCCACCCTCCTGCTTGGATGGGTTTGTTGGCATCGTTTTACGGCGCGATAAATGAAGAGGTGTTGCTTCGACTCTTCTTGTTTACGCTTGTTTATTTCCTCCTCAGGAAAATTTTCAGATTTGAATCTAAGAACCGCCTGCCCTTTCTTTGGCTGGCTAATGTGACAGCGGCAATTGTTTTCGGTCTGGGCCACCTGCCTGCGGCTTTTAGCATTGCTGCGCCTTCTTCATTCGAGGTCTTTCGTGTGCTTCTATTGAATGGAGTAGCTGGAATTGCATTTGGGTGGCTTTACTGGTCGCGTGGTCTCTATGCAGCTATGACAGCTCATTTTGCAGCAGATGTGGTCTTACATGTAATTTTAATTCGATAGTTGTAGGTGTAGTATGCGCTTAGAGACAGAAAGGTTGATCATCAGAGAATTTAAAGAGGAGGATCTTGATGAGTTGGCTCCGATTTTGGCGGACCCTGACGTAATGGAATTTTCTTCGTCAGGTCCCTTATCAAGAGATGAGGCGCAAACATATTTGCAGCAAAGAATTTTGGACCACTATAAGGAGCATGGTTACGGGTTCTGGGCTATCGTTTCAAAAAAAACAAAGAAAATCATCGGACTGGCCGGCCCTTTGCGCCAGAGAGTCGATGATGAAGAGTGCATTGAAATCGGTTATAGAATCGCATCTTCAGAATGGGGAAAGGGTTTTGCATCTGAGGCGGTTCAAGCGATTAGAGATTATGTGTTTTCTTATTTTAATTTAGACAAGGTGATCGCAATCATTGAACCAAGAAACATCAGAAGCGTCCGTGTAGCTGAAAAGCTTGGTTTCAAGCTTTTAAAAATGACATCTTTTCATGGTTTTAATGTCGGCATATATCAACTGACTTCTAGTGTCTAGTCTGTTTGAAAAATGACCGCGCGCTCGTCGAGGTGCAGCGCCCGGAGCCCGTATTTTTTCTCCAGCCATCTGATCGTTCGGCGGCTGTAGAAGGCAACATGGGTGGCGTCGTTTTTGTACCACCAGTCGGCAAAGCTCATGCCGTCTTTCCAAAATAGGGTCATCAGAGCCAGGTATCCCTTGGGCTTGACAAGGCCGGTGAGTTTGTCGAACGAGCCCTTGGGGTCGCAGAAATGCTCGGCAACTTCGGTGCAGGTGACAAAATCGTATTGCTTCTCCAGCATTTTTGGGTTGTCTGCGTAGAATGGGTCGTAGATATCGGTTGGAAATCCCAGCTCTTTGAGCATCTGGTAAAGGGTGGGGCCGGGGCCCGATCCAAAGTCGAGGCCGCGCATTCCGGGCTTGAGCAATTTTGTCAGAGGCTCGGCGATCTTGCCGAGGAAGTTCCGGTAGCCGGCGTCCGAGGGGTCGTTTTGGTGATAGTCGTACAAGCTTTTTTCAAGGGGAGGGGGGAGGTGGAATTTTTTGGGGACGAAAATCAGAGAACAGGTCGGGCAGCGGAAGTAATCCCGTTTTTTGTCCTGGGCGTACGGGGATGCGGTATCGCTGCAAAGGGGGCACATCAGGATTTTATGTCCGCGAATTTATGGTCGGGGTTTTGTCCGATGGCGTACTGCTTTTCCCAATCGCTGTTGAATAGGGCAATGTGCTTGCCGCCTGAATCTATCGCAAGAAGCGCGCCGGTCGGCTTGTTGAACGTGTCGATGTCGCCGTCGATCCATGCACTGCACCGATAGGGAAGGGGAGCGAAGGCTGTTTCAACTTTATATTCGTCTTTCAGCCGGTACTGCATCACCTCGAATTGCAGCTTGCCCGCAGCTCCGAAAATCCATTCGTTTTGACGGCCGGCGGATTTGAGAACCTGCACCGCCCCCTCTTCGGCCATCTGCTTGATTCCCTTGTCGAAGGCTTTTCTCTTACTGACGTCGAGAGGTCTGATTTTAGCGAATATCTCCGGCTGGAATTGAGGCAAAGGCTTGAAGTCGAAGCCGCCTGAAAGCGAAACTGTGTCTCCGATGTGGAACTGGCCCGGATTGATGACCCCGATAATATCTCCGGCAAGGGCTGTGTCGAGGGTTTTTCTTTCGCCCGCAAACATGCTCTGAGGCCTTGAGAGCCGCACATCTTTTTTGAGGCGGTGGTGCTTTACGGTAATGTCTTTTTCAAACTCTCCGGAGCATATGCGGATGAAGGCAAGGCTGTCTCGGTGTTTGGGATCCATGTTCGACTGGATTTTGAAAACATAGCCGCTAAACGGGGTGTGGACGGGATCTATAAACACTTCCTCTCCCGAATCGCAGTCTGCCATCCTTCCCTGAGGAGGGGGGGCCAGGTCGATAAATGAGTCGAAAAAGGGCTCGATGCCGAAATTTGACAGGGCAGAGGCAAAGAACACGGGGGTGACTTCTCCTGCGGTAAAATCCTCTCGGGAAAAGGTGTTGCCCGCGGCGTCTATGAGGGCGATGTCCTCTTTTAGCTGGTTCGCCTCATGCTTCTCTATAAGATCCGAGTTCAGCGCTTCGGTCAAGCTTAGCTGTTTTTCAAGGGCGCGCTCGCCGCTGCCCGTCTCCGATCGGGTGAAGAGGTGGCAGATCTGTTTTTCGCGGCTATAGACGCCGGTGAAGGTTTTACCCGACCCGATAGGCCAGTTATAGGCATAGGAGCGGATATTTAAAGCGGTTTCGACCTCGTCCATTAAGTCAAGCGGGTCTTGTCCCGGCAAGTCCATCTTATTGACAAGGGTGAGGACGGGGATGTTGCGGAGCTTGCATGCTTTGAAAAGTTTGAGGGTCTGTTTTTCAATGCCCTTGGCAGCGTCGATGACCATGATGGCGCAGTCTGCGGCAGTCAAGGTGCGGTAGGTGTCTTCGGAAAAGTCTTCGTGTCCCGGAGTGTCCAATATGTTGATGACAATTCCTTTGTAGGTGAACTGCATCGCCGAGGCGGTCACCGAGATTCCTCTTTCCTGCTCCAGCGCCATCCAGTCGGAAGCGGCTAATTTCCGCCCTTTTTTGCCTCTCACCATCCCTGCGGTCCTAAGCTGTCCGGAGTAGAGTAGCAGTTTTTCCGTCAGCGTGGTTTTTCCGGCATCGGGGTGGCTGATGATGGCGAATGTGCGCCGTCTTGAAATTTCTTTTAAAAGGGTGTCTTTGTCCATAAGGCTTTTTGGAAAATTATTGCCGAAAAGATTTAAATTTATTTAATTATACTCAAGGCAGATGAAAAAATCAAGGTTATCGCATTTTTTAATCCATTGATTTTCCGTTGTCTGTTTTTTCAACGTGAATTTCTCTTTGAGGGTAGGGGATGCGGATCCCGTATTCTTTGATGGCCGACTCCAGCTCCCAGTAGTAAGATCCTTTGACCGAGCCGTGGTTTCCTCCCCGGAAGACATTCGTCCAGACGACAAGCTCGAACTGCAGGCCGTTTTCCGCGAAGTTGACAAGCCAGCACTGCGGGTCGTGGACTCCCTGTTCTTTTCCGACGGTGGCGGGGACGTTGAGGGCTGCTTTGATGGCCGCCTCCTCTATTTTTTCCTTGTCGGTTCCGAAGGGGACGCAAAAAGGGATATGGAACCGCTTGTATGGGTCCAGGCGCGTCCAGTTGATATAACGTTCGGAGACAAGCGTTGAATTCGGAAGGACAATGTCTGTGCCGTCCCATGTTCGGATGATGGTGTTTTGCACATGGATCGCCGATACCGAGCCCCATTGACCGTCGCTCATTTCAATGTAGTCGCCCACTTTGATATTGCGGGTGGAAAGAATGATCAGGCCGCAGACGAAGTTGTTGACGATGCTTTGAAGACCGAATCCGATACCGACGCTCAATGCGCCGAGAACAATGAACATTCTGTCAAAGTCCAGCCCCATGACGGTCATGGCGATCACAAGACCGATAACTAAGATGACATAGTGCACCAGGCGGTTGATGGAATAGACAAAGCCGTGGGAGACGTTTGATTTCTTTCGGAAAGCGTTGGAGAGGAATTTGCGCATGAAATAGGAGAAGAAGTATGTGAGGATCAAGACGATGATCGCTTTCACGATATTTTTAACTGTGATCGGCTGCTCGCCGATTTTGAAAAGCGGCAGGTTGTACCAGGCGATGATTTCGTAACAGCAATGTATAATCGATTCAACGGTGCCCTGCCACCAACGGCTTAACGGCGATCTTTGGCTATGAACGATTTGTCCGAATTGCTCGAGTATGACCCCTACAGTGAAGGCTTTGCTGTCGGCCTGCTGCAGAAGAAGGCGGTTTTCCTGAAGGACTTTAGCTCTCTCGGACTGAAGTTGCTCGATTTCACTGTCCATCGTCGGCTCATCTTCGACCACTCCTCTGTAGCGGGCCGATTCCTCCTCGATTTTCATTTCCCAATCATCTATCCGGCTATAGATGCCGGAGACTTGTTTTGTCCAATCGGAGTAGTCTTTTTCCATTTCAGTCAAATCCCTTTCGGGCGTGCCGATCCCCACTTTTACCTGCTGCATCAAAACGGCAAGTTCTGCCATAAGCTCTTTGATCGAGGAGTTGTATTCCCTAAGCAGCTGCAGCGAGTTTTTCAGTCTTCCTACAACAGTGTCTTCTGTAATCGGCTGGGCCTTGAGCTCGGTTTGCAAACTATTCTGCCTGGCTTGCTCAAGCTGTTCTTTGGCTTCCGCAAGCTGGTTTTCCATCTCCGGAAGGTCGATAGCGTCAAAGTCGATATTGTTTCTGGCGTATTCGAGCTCATTTATAGAGCGATTGAGCTGGCCGGTTAAAATTTTGACTTTATCATTGACAATCCCGAGTCTTTCTTTGTTGATCGCGATAGTGAAGCGGGTGTTCAGGATCTCAAGGCCTTGAAGCATTTTTTGAAAGGTGTCGTCTTTCATTTCCCGATAAGAAATGACCAGGGAGTCCAGATGCCTCGACAGTTTTGAAAGGCGGTTTTTGAGGAATCCGGCCTCTTGCTTTTCGCTATTCAGCTGCGAGCGGTGAAGAGCGATCTGCTTGGCAACTTCAATTTGCTGCTGAAGGGTATAGCTGTCTAAAAAGGGTCTTGGGGAAGGCTCTTCGACGGCTTCTTGTTTGGCAAGAGCGTAGGCGTCCATATTGTCCGACAAGCGCTTGATCAAGATGACGGCCTGGTCTTTTTGTTCGTTTTCCAGTCCCGCCAGGATCCCATCGAGCTCTTCTTTCAGCTTGACTGTGCGGTTTTTGTATTCCTCGCCCTTGACATCGAAATATTCCCACCAGTTTGTATTCAGCTTCATGGGATTGGGAAGCTCTGCTTCAGTTTTAGATTGGGGGGAGGACTCCTGGCAATGCAGGGAAGAGCAAAAAAGGCCGCTTAATAATATGATTGAGAATAAAATTTTTTTGATAGACATAAGTAAAACACCTATACTGAGATCAAATTTCAATTTACTATAAGAATTATTTATTATCTATAGTTATGTTTATTTGAAAACCAACGACTTGCGGTGTGAATTGGGAGATATGGGATGCTTTCGGAATGAAAAAATGCGCCGAAAATCTAGCATCCGGTTAAAAATTAATTTTAAGGGAGTGCCGGTTAACAGCGCTGAGTATTGTGCGATAGGCTGGTTTATTGGGATCGTAAGATCCCAATAAGCAAGATTATCGTCTTGTGTTTTCTTTGGCTTTATCTACAGCAATTGCGCGGCCCATGACATCTTTGCCATTCAGCTCTTCAATTGCTTTTTGCCCGTCCTCTTGACTACCCATTTCAACAAATCCGAATCCGCGTGACCTTCCGGTCTGGCGATCGAAAATGACTCTGGCGCTGACGACCTCTCCAATATCATCGAAAAGTTCCTTCAGATCTTTGTCTGTCATATTATAGTCAAGATTTCTTACAAATAAATTCATAACTTAGCTCCTTACAACGTTACTACCTCACTCAGATCTCACCTTATTGTCAAGGAATTGAATAACGGAGTGATGATTAGGATTATAACATTTAATCTTAATTGTAATCTACATATTTAAAAGAGTTTTGCAAAATTTCGTCAGATTGATTGTGCATTTGGATCGAAAAACAATGGAATTCATCCGGAAATAGGATGAAAAAGAGTCAAAAAGCTTTAAATTGACAATTGTCTTCAGAAAAGATATATATCGCATTTTTACCGCAATAAAGAGGAAATTCACATGCAAGCACCTGATTACACTGTTTTTGTCGACGGGATTTATGATTTGTTTCATGCAGGCCATGAAAATCTCTTTCGGCAGGCGATTGAAAAGGGGAAGGAATTTGCCGGGGGCAGAGAGGTGAAGCTGCTGGTCGGTGTTTGCGGCTTAGGCGTTGCCGAGTATAAGCGGAAAACGATCATGAGCCTGGATGAAAGGTGCGCTGCAGTCAGGACGAACAGCCTTGTGCACGGCGTTATCGAGAATTCGCCGATCCGGATCGACTCGGAGTTTCTCCATAAACATAAAATCGACCTTGTGATTCATGGCGACGATTTCAATAAAGAAAAAATCGATTTTTATTACGGCGACGCAGTCGAAGAGGGGAAGTTCGCGACTGTTCCCTACACGAAAGGGGTTTCGACGACCGATCTGATTAGACAGGCTAAAAACGAGGGAAGTTTGCCTCCGCAGCTGGCATCGCATGTTGTGGAAACTTCCGAACTTGTCAAAAGGATTCAAGCGCGCTGTGATTTAATTTAATGAGTGCTTTCTTTGTTGTTATGTTATTTAATTATGAATTGTGTTACATTATACAAGTCACATGAAATAATTACATAACCAACAATTTTGAGGAGGTTATTATGAAATTATTTACAATCATGACTTTAAGCGCTGTTTTGGCGGCGGGATCATTTCTTTCTGCTGCGCCGCAAGGCCGCGAGTGCCGGTGCGAACAATGCACATGCTCGGAGCAATCACACTGCGGGTGTTTTTCGGAAGAAGGATGCCGGTGCAGCAAGGGCGGATGCTGCCGATAAAGCGAACAGCGTAAAAAAAAAGGGCCTGGAGACAGGCCCTTTTTTGTTTCCGGTAAAACCGCTTTTAGAAACCGAATCCGGCTCTGACGGTCAGACCCTGAAAGGTCAGGTTGCCGTGCGGTCCGAATTGGAAGCTGTCGCCGGTTCCGTCGTTTTCGCTCACATAGAGAAAGCGGTTTAAGTCCCACCAAACTTGGGTTTCCCAGCCGACAAAGGCAAACACATCATAGCATCCGCGCAAAGTCGTGTCATACCTCAAGCCAAACAGAAGCTCGGCCACTGGGATCAAGGCGCATCTATCGGCCTTGATGTCGAGATTTCGGACCACAGCCACTTCCGGGTTATTGATGTCGCCGTCGAACATGTCGATCCGCGTGGTTTCAAGTTCCGACCAGACAGCGCTCAAGGCCATTTTCCCTACAAGGCTGACGCAAGGCATGAACTTCCAGGCAGCGTCGAATCCGCCGCGGAGGCCGACCCCGTCGAAATCCGTTTTCATGTGGATGTCGGTGCGCCTGGTTAATACTACCTGATCTACCACTTCAGGCCATATGTACGCGATATCGTACTTCAGATTCTGCCATGTCGCCTTGAAGCCGAAATGGGGGCGGAAATCAAAGCACTCGTTGACAGCGAAGGTTCTGCCCAATCCGAAGTCCAAAACGTTGAGCGTCGAGTCCCACTGCCCTTCGGCAAATGTGAGATTCGCTGTGCCGGGGATCCCTCTGTTCCAAATCAGAGCGTGGAGACTCAGAACCTGCGGGGGCGGTTCTATCGGATCGAAATCGTCTGTCTCCGACTTGCCGAACTTTTGGCGCATCCAGGTGTACTGGGCGAAAAAGTCCCACTCGCAGCAGCCGAGGTCAATCAAAAATCCCACCCTGAATCCCGGTTCAAGCTGGCAGGACGGCGCCAGAATTTTTCCCCTGTCCGTAACGTCTAAGAAGGGAGAGGCGCTGAAACCGTCTTTTCTCGCAAACTCCAGCCCTTCGGGGTGAACTTGCCAGTAGAGGAAGTCGCCGTAGATGACGAAGCTGGGCATTTCGCAGAAATCAATGCGGCACGGCTCGTCAAAGCAAGGCTCGTTATAGACGGGCGGCGGGCAGTACGGATCATACGCTGCGGCCGCGGAGCCTAAGCTTCCCGTTAGAAATAATAAACCGGCCATGGAGGCAGCGGCTTTATTCAATGTTCTTTTCAAGAACACTCCATTTTTCTGAAGAGACATCGATGTCGCTCCTTTTTGTTGATTCATTCATATTCGTAAGTGTTGATATCTCCATGAATGCACATGAAGAGACGAGTTCATATTAAATGAATTTTTTAATTGAATCAATCGGTAAATGAAAAAAAATCCCGGCCATCCGGCCGGGATCCGAGAAGACGTTAGAAGCCGATTCCGCCTCTTAGAGTCAGGCCCTGATAGGTGACATTGCCGTGGGTGCCGAACTGGTAGCCGTCGCCGCTGCCGCCTTCATTGACGAAGAGAAAGCGGTTCATGTCGAACCAGATTTGATTTTCCCATCCGGCAAAAACAAAGGCGTCATAGCGGCAAACCACCGTGTCGTAGCGAAGGCCGAGAAGAAGCTCTGTCACGGGAATCAATGCGCAAGGGGAGGCCTGGAAACCCAGGATTTTGACCGGTTTGACCTCAGTGGCATTGAGGTCGGGGGTATAGATGTTTTCGCGCAGAATGTCGATATCGGCCCAGATCGCGGCCACAGCGATTCCGCCCGTCAGCCTGAGGCAGGGAGAGAACCTCCAGGCCGCGTCGAAGCCGCCCCGGAGGCCGATTCCGTTGACGTCGGCTTTGTTGCGGATATCCATCCTTCGCGCCGGCGTGGTCACGACATCATTTTCAACAATCTGCGGGGTTTCATAACGGACCTTGGACTCGAGGGATTGCCAGCTGGCCTTAAAGCCCAGGTGGGGGCGGAAATCGAAGCAGCAATTGATGGAAAAAGTCCGTCCCATGCCGAAATCAAAGACATTGAAAGTTGAATTCCAGTCGCCTCGGGCCAGCGAGAGGGGGAGTTCGGGATTCGGAAGAAACGGATTTGCGGCGATGAGCGGCTGGAGGTTTTTCTGCGCGTCATTGCACTTTATTTCTTCCGCAAGGCATGTTTTGAGCCAGCTGAATTGGGCGTAGAAGTCCCAGTTGCAGCAGTCGAGATCGATAAGGGTTCCCACTCTGAAGCCCGGTTGAAGTTCAGCTTTCGGAGAAATGATCGAGCCGTTGTTGACCACCGGCGTTTCAAGGTCTGCTCCGATGCCTCCAAGTCTTGCAAATTCGAGACCCTCGGGATGCACTTGCCAGTAGAGAAAGTCGGCGTAGACGGTGACAGTGGGCACGTCGGCAGCGCATGGATCCCAGTAGGCTTCCTCATAATATGGGGCGCAGTCGGCCGCAAGAGCGCCGGACAATCCCGGCAGTGTGATTAGTGCCGCGCAGGCGGCGATAAGTTTGTTAAAAGACCATCCATTTTTCTGAAGAAACATCGATGCCGCTCCTTTTTGCAATTTTCTCAAGATTCTTATTTGTCTCCGCGATGGGGAGATCGTCAATGTTAATGGAAAAATTCAATACGATCAATCAAGAAATAAAAAAATGGCCTTGACCGCAAGTGTCAAGGCCATAATCAACCGGTCCGTTAGAATCCGAATCCGCCTCTTACAGTCAACCCTTGATAGGAAATGTTGCCTGCCGGGCCAAAATGGTAGTTGTTGCCGGTGTCGTTGTTTTCAATGAATATGAAGCGGTTCATGTCCCACCATACCTGGTTTTCCCAACCGACAAACGCAAATATGTCCGTGTCGCACCACATCGTGTCATAGCGGAAGCCGAGAAGAATCTCCATTACCGGAATCAGGGCGCATTTATTGAGGCGCAGATCGACGTTTTGGACAGTTCCTTGTTCATCAATGTCAAAGCTGTCTTGCCGATGGGTATCGATATCCGACCAGAGAGCGCTAAGAGCAAATGCTCCAACAAGGCTCACGCAGGGGGTAAAATTCCAGGAAGCGTCAAAACCGCCGCGAAGGCCGATGCCGCTGAAGTCGGTTTTGTTGCGGATATCGGCGGCTATAGGGACGATTTCCTCTTCGTCTACCACGATAAGTGTATCATAGCGGACATGATACTTGAGTTGCTGCCATGAGGCTTTCAGTCCGAAGTGCGGACGGAAATCAAAGCAGGGGCTGACTGCAATGGCGCGCCCCATCCCGAAGTCTAAAACGTTGATGCAGGAGTCCCAAGCTCCTTTAGCTGAGGTCAGCTGCTGGTTTCCGCCGATTCCCTGGTTGTAAATAAGGGGGTAGAGCGACAGAACTACGTCATTGTTGCCATTATCGTTTCCGTTCGGCGGAATCGGGATGATCGGGGTGAAGTCGTCGGTAAAGGTCGAGCTGAATTTTTGAGTCAGCCTTGTGTATTGAGCAAAGACATCCCACTCTGAGCAGTCAAGATCGATCACAAGGCCTACTCTAAAGCCGGCTCCCGGTTTGCATTTGGGCGAGAAGATACCGCCGCAGATAGCCGGCTCTGAAGGTCCGCTGCTGATTCCGTGCATCCTTGCGAATTCAAGGCCGTCGGCATTGATTTGCCAGTAGAGAAAATCGGCAAAAAGCTCATACTGCGAAGGGCAGCCAAGACAGGAAGCTGGGGGGCAGTACGGCTTAGGGCATGGGTCCGGGCAGTCTGTTTGTTCGGATGCTCCGGCGCGATAAAGGTCGGGGCAGTAATAAGGGTCGAAGGCGTTGAGTGCGCCTGATGAGCCCGCCAGCGCGAGCATGGCTGCGCTGAAAACAAGCGCTTTTCTTAAGGTCCTTTTTAAGGATGCTCCATTTTTTTTAAGTGGCATAAGTCCGCTCCATTTGTAAGTTTCTCTTGATTCCTATTTGCCTCTCCGATGGAGAGATTCTCAATCTTAATGAGAAAATACTATATGATCAATCATGAAATAAGAAAGGGCTTGGCCGGGCAGGCCAAAGCCCTGAGGAAAGATCGAGTCAGTACCCGAAACCGAATCTCAACGTCAAACCTTGGTATGCGATGTTGCCCGAGGGGCCGAATTGGGCGCTGTTCGTGCCGCTGTTCCCTTCCAGGCTGCTGTTTTCAATGAAAATGAAACGGTTTAAGTTCCACCAAACCTGGGCTTCCCATCCGATGAAGAAAAAGAAGTCGGTATCGCACCAGTACCCGTCGTAGCGGAGGCCGGCGATAAGCTCTGTGACAGGGATCAATACGCATTCATTGATAAACACATCGACGTTTTTTACAGGCTCTTGGCCGCTCAGCGAATAAAAGTCTTCGCGATGAGCTTCGATGCTCGACCAGACAGCCGCTTGAGAAATTCCCCCGACGGCTCTAAAGCCCGGCGTGAAGTTCCATGAGGCGTCGAAGCCTCCCCGAAGACCGATGCCGCTGAAGTCGGTCGCGTGCCATATGGATACGAACGAAGAGGTGACCTGCTGCTCTTCAGTCACAACGAGCGTTTGATAGCGGACATTGTATTTAAGGTCCTGCCATGTCGTTTTAAACCCCAGGTGCGGGCGGAAATCAAAGCAGGCGTTGATCTCGAACGTCCGTCCCAGGCCGAAGTCAAAGACGTTGATTTTAGAATCCCATTCTCCCTCGGCGGAGGTGAGGGGGTAGGCTCCTGCGATTCCCTGATTGTAGATCAGAGGGTGCAGGCTTTGATCCGCCTGGTTGCCGTTCGGAGGCGGGGGCACTACCGGGGTGAAAGGGGCTGTGGCCGATGAGCTGAACTTTTGCCCCAGCCAGGTGAACTGCCCGAATAAATCCCACTCGCAGCAGCCGAGGCCGACGATCAGCCCCGCTCTGAATCCGGGCTCGAGCTCGCATTTCGGCGATAGAATTTTTCCTTTTTGCGCTGCCGAGGCAGGGCCGCCGCTGATTCCGAATTTCCTGGCGAATTCAAGTCCGTCAGGATTGACTTGCCAGTAGAGAAAGTCGCCGTAAATAACCATGTCTGCGAGCAGGCAAGGGCAGGGTTCCGGAAGGCAGGCTTCTTGGTGGAATTGAGCCGACAGTGTGTCGTTAGAAACGGTTAAAGCTATAAGCGCTGCGCAGGCAGTCAAGACTCTGCTCAAAGCGGACGCTGCATTTTTATGAAGTGACATTGATGCCGCTCCTTTTTTTTTAAATGTTTAAGATAGGTCCCGGCTATAGAAACCGGGATCTTGCCTGAGTTAGAATCCGCAGCCGGCTCTCAGAGTCAAGCCCTGATAGGCGACATTGCCCGCGGGACCGAACTGATAGCTGTTGTTGCCGACGTTGCCTTCCAGACCGCTGTTTTCAATAAAGATAAACCGGTTGAGATTGATCCAAACCTGGTTTTCCCAGCCGATGAATACAAATACGTCGGTATTGCACCAGACTGTGTCGAATTGAAGGCCCAGCAGCAGCTCCATGACAGGTATCAGAGCGCAGTGGTTCATATGCAGATCGATGTTTTTTGTTGCCTGCCCTCCGTTGATGGAGTAAAAGTCTTCCCGATCCACGCAAGCATCCGACCAGACAGCGGCAGCGGCGATTCCTCCGGCCACGCTGAAGCAGGGAGCGAATCTCCAGGCAGCGTCGAATCCGCCGCGGAGGCCGACCCCGCAGAAATCGGTCGTATTGCGTATGTCGACAGCGACCGGTAGAAATGTTTCTTCCTCGACTACTATCAGTCCTTCATAGCGGACGTTGTATTTCAGCTTCTGCCATGTCGCCTTGAACCCTAAATGGGGGCGGAAATCAAAGCAGTCGTTGACAACGAAGGTGCGCCCCAGTCCGAAGTCCAGTACGTTGAAGCTAGAATCCCATTCGCCTTTTGCCAAGGTGAGGGGGAAGTCTTGGTCGGGGCCGAGTCCTTGATTGTAAATCAGCGGCTGAAGATCCTCCGTTCCGGGAATCAATAGGCCCTCAAAAGTCTCGGCGGGGTTGCTGAGCGAGTCGCTAAAGCATTGACCGAGCCAAGTGTATTGGGCGTAGAAATCCCACTCGCAGCAGCCGAGATCAAGAACGGTTCCTATTTTGAATCCCGGTTCGGCCTCGCACGAGGCCGTTGCGATATGTCCGCACACCGCTTCGACATCAGGTCCTTGGCTCAATCCTCCTTTTCTGGCGTACTTGAGCCCTTCAGGGTTGACTTGCCAGTAGAGAAAGTCGGCATAGACGGCATAGTTGGACAAAAAATAATTGCAGGAATCAGGGCACGGGTCGGGGCGATAAAGCTCCGGGCAGCAATAAGGGTAGAAGGCGTCTAATGCGTTTGCAGAGCCTGTCAATGCGAGCAAGGCGGCGCCAAAGGACAGCGCTTTTGCTAAGGTCTTTGTTAAGGACGCTCCATTTTTTTGAAGTGACATCGAGGCCGCTCCTTTCTTTGATGTGTGTTTCGAAAGTTTTTGCATCTTCCGAGAGTTTTCAAGAAGATATGAAACCATGCTAGAGAAAATAATTAATAGAATCAATCATGAAATAAAAAAAAAGGTCCCGGCCCTGAGAGGGCCGAGACCTAAAGTTCAACACTTAAAGCCAAGCTTTTAAGTTAGAATGCGAAACCCGCTCTAACAGTCAAGCCTTGGTTTGTTAAGTTGCCCGACGGCCCGAACTGGTAGTCGTTGGTGCCGACCACCTGCGGGTTTGCAGGATCCAGGAACCGTGAAAACAGCGTGCTGTTTTCGACATACAGATTGCGGTTCAGGTTCCACCATACTTGGTTTTCCCAGCCGACAAAGACGAAAAAGTCAAAGTCGCACAAAGTCGC
>SLFE01000252.1 GCA_007124415.1 Waddliaceae bacterium
ACCGACGTTAAATCCATCGAGGACGAGGCTATTACCCGCTATTTTCACGTCGTTGAAACTCAAGAAAAAATAACTTTGATCAACGATGAGTTTATTGTCTGGATTGTCCCCAGCCAAGACGAGGCCATCCAAAGGACAACCGTCCTTGTCGCCCTGAATAACAAGCCTATGCCCGATTTGGAGCTGGCCTTCCTCACAAACGGCGTCTACAACACATCGTGGCTGGTGTTAAGGATTCTGGAAAAAATGCTCGATGAAATTCATGAAAACGAGAAGCTGATCAAGTCCTACCAGGAAGCCGCTTAGCCTTAATCAAAGTCAAAATATTGGCATTACCCCTTCGTTCGTACTCTACCCTGTCCATAAGCTCAATGATGAAATAAGTCCCATAGCCTCCTATAGTAGGATTGGTTTTAAAGGACTTAACCCGGAATTTTTTGGAATTCGACAAAGGATTGAACGGAATGCCCTCGTCTGTAAATTGCATCCGAAACTCCTCATTGTTTCGTCCCGACAAAAATATTTCTATCACCCCGTCGTCTTTATCCAAGTAGGCGTATTCGATTATATTGACTAAAGCCTCCTCTGCGGCCAGTTCGATATGGGAAAGCTCCTTCTCTTCAAAACCCATGCTTTCAGCATAAGACTTGATCAAACCGAGCATAGGATAAAGATCATCCAGGCTGGCCTTAAACGATTTGATAACTTTTTGTCCGATTGGCACCGGTTCCCTCACCAAGCATTTGCGATGTAATCAATGATTTTTTGCGCCATCCTGGCATTCAAAGGTTTGGCTGCCGCATCGATAGCACCATCTATGTCTGTTACTTGCCCCAAAGAGAACACATTCACCGCATCCCGGCTTGAGTTGAACTCATGGTCGAAATCAACACTCGCCGACAAAATATCGGGACCTAAAACCGCACAGGCGTTCCGAGGGTCGATAAGAGTCACTTCAACTTTCACAAAACGCCGCGTCTCCGAGGGGACCAAGGTTTTTTTAATATTGCCTTGTCTATTGCGATCATACCGAAAGCCGATATTTTCATCATAATATTCCAGAATAATTACTTTGAGAACAAGGTCGGGATTGCAGGACCGATAGACGAAAGCCCCTGATGCCGAAAGGGTATGGATCAATTCTGCAGTAAAGGCGCCCGTTGCGTCGTTAATCGCAAAAGGAACGGCCACAGTGCGGTAGCGGTCAGAAATCTCCCCGTAACCCATCCGATAGCCGCAGCCGGACAAGATAAGGGAAATGCCCGCCGCAAATAACAGATATTTAAAGAAAATTGCAAGCGCCTCTTTAATCAATGCTTTCATCATCTGCCGCTATATCGGCGCCCAGATTTTCCATTCTTCCTCGGCAACGCTGAGCGACTAGAGTGTCGGGGAATTGATCGAGAGCGGTTTGATAGTAAAGAATCGACGCCGAGTATTCTTTACATCTCTCAAAAAACCGCGCCGTGTCATAAAGTCCCTTAGCGAAGGTCTCTTTCACATACTGCACATACTGCTTAGCCTCAGCGAGCCTTTCGTCAGTCGGAAAATCGTTTTCAAATTTTTTAAGGTTAAGCTCAGCCAGAGCCAGGATGTCGGGATTTTGGAATTCCTTGGTGGCCTGAGCCAAATAGAGCCGGCAAATCATCAAATAACTCTCGGGAGCCTTTTCATGCTTGGGAAAGCGGCGGATTAAAGTTGAGAACGCGTCAACACTCCCGCGATAATCTTCGGTCATCCAAAGAACGCAGCCCTTTGCAAAAAGCGATTCCACCGCCAAGGGGTGGCTGGGAAAAGCGGTAATGATCTCATCATAGGTATCAATGGCGTGATCTGTAGCATCGAGCCAGGCGGGAAAGTGCTTGGATCCCATGATATGCCGTTTAGCCCCGGTCCGGAACGCGTCGGCGATCAGATATTTATATTCTATAGCGTCTTCGAGGTGATCGGGATTGTTGGTGCATCTCAGATAATCGGTGAAAGCATGATTTGCAAATTCATATTCCCCATAGTAATAATAGGAGACGCCGAGGTAAAATTTCGACTCGACCCCTATGAAAGTATCAGGAAAATTATACGAAACAATATGAAAATGGCGGACGGCCTCCTTCCAATCGTGAAAGTGATAAGCCTCGCAGCCGTATTGATAGTGCTTCTCGGCAGAGAGTGTCGCCAGGTTGTCGACATCGACAATACTTCCGTTGTGAATGGTATATCCTGCTTGAATTTGTTGCGATGAGAGTATAAATAGGAAAATAGAGATGAAAATTGTTCTATTAATCATGGAAAGCCCTTAAATTTTGCAAATCCCTTTTAGGTTAAGTAACAAGTTTCTAACTGTCAAGATTAAAGATAGAAATTTCCTTGTATTTCAGGGAGCGGTATCTTAAAATTGTAGGAATTATGTACGAGGCGCTTAACGGAATCATCATCGGCTTGGCAGTATCGGCCCCTTTGGGACCCATCGGAATCTTATGCCTCAATTACGGCTTTTCTCAAGGGTTTCGAGCTGCGGTCCTTGCCGGCCTCGGCGCCGCCCTTGCCGACACATTTTATTCAGCTCTAGCTGGTTATGGGCTCACTTCCGTCTCCGACTGGCTCCTTGAGCATTATTTGATTTTCGGGATTTTCGGCGGATGTTTTTTGTGTTATATCGGTTGGCGCATTTTCACTGCCCCTCCGATCAAAAAATTTTCCGAGGTAGCCTATACCCCGGAATACCAGGCATTTCTCTCGACTTTTCTGTTCACGATCTCAAACCCGCTCACTATCATCATATTCGGAACCCTTTTCGCCTGCCTCGCCGCAACTGAAGGAGGAAGAACGAACGTGGAAACTTCCCTTTTGGTCGCAGGAGTATTCGGCGGGTCGATGATCTGGTGGACGCTTTTGTCGCTTACAGCCACCCTTTTGAGAACGCGCATCAATCTCGGCTTCCTCAACCTCGTCAGAAAGCTTGTCGGCGCCGCCGTTATCGCCTTCGGCCTTTTCTTCATTGCCTATTCTTTCAGATAAAATTGCAAATCACTAACAATCTTTATTTTATAAAAAGTTATGCAGAATGCAGGGCCCGGCCCTTAATTGATGTCGAGGACGCCGTCGAGGGACTTGACCTTGCTTTTCAGCTCCGAGCTGACATCAATACCCCAAGGCTTGTCGATGTGGACCGATGCCATTTTTTTGTCCTGAGCGACAAAGTCGATCTTTACCTTCGTCTCGCCGCGCCTCTCTTCGAAAAGCTCTTTGAGCTTCAAAATATGGGAATGCCGGAATTTTTCGGCGTCTACCTTGATTTGGAACTGGCCAGGCCCCGTCTTTTCTTTTTTAATCGTCTCTTTGGGCTGCTTGGGTTTTCTGTCTTTCATCTGCTCCTTCCTTTTCACGAAAAACTTGGCTTTGTCGAAAGCTTTGTCGCACTCGGCGATCATCTCCTCGGAGGCGAGAGTCAGATCATCGAGCCAGCGGCACGAAAGTTTCACTTCGCCCCCCTGCTTTTCCAGCTCTAAAACGGCGTATAGGAGTTGGTTTTCGTTCAAAAGGTGGCTTTTCTGTTCGTAAAGCTCAGGCCAGACGGGAAGCTCATAGCTGACCATGCCGTCGCTGATATTGAGTATGGCGACCTTGCGCTGGGTTTTATTCGAAAAACGGACGCCGACCGTTTCAATCAGGATAGCCGACCGGAAAACGAAGTTGTTGTCCATCTCGTCGATGTCGCGGAGGGCCACGCACGAGAGCCTCTGCATAATATCTTTGTAGGCGTCCATGGGGTGGCCGGTCAAAAAGAAGCCAAGAAGCTCCTTCTCCTTAAAAAGAAGCTCGTTTTTCGTCGTCGGACGCAATACTTCGGGCGGGGAGGAAAAGCGGTCGGCCTCGGTGTCTTCAAGAGTGTCGAAAAGGCTCATGTAGCCCAAGGCTTTGTCTTTTTGCTCACGCGAACTGGCATCGTACATCGGTTCGACGCTCACGCGAAGGGCGTCGCGGCTCCATCCGGTAAAGTCGAAGCATCCGGCGTCGATGAGGCATTCGATCACCTTTTTTCCGACCCGCTTGGTATCGATCCGCTTGATAAAATCGTAAAGGCTTTGATAGCGGCCGTTCTTGCGCCTCTCCTCGCAGATGGACTCCACAACGCCCGACCCTACTCCCTTGATCGCCGATATGGCAAAGCGGATACCCTTATCGGTCGCAGCGAAGGTATCTCCTGCTTCATTAACGTCGGGAGGGAGAACCGAAATTGCCATCGCCTTGCTTTCACGGATAAATTTGGCCACTTTAGCCGTATCGTCGCGATCGCAAGTCATCAGTGCGGCAAGCCACTCTTTGGGGTAGTTGGCTTTCAGGTAGGCGGTAACGTATGTGATGTATCCGTAGGCGGCGGCGTGCGATTTGTTGAATCCGTACGAGGCGAATTTCTCCATTTTGTCAAAGACGAGGGTCGCCGTCGATTCGTCGATGCCGTTTTCGATGCACCCCTTTCTAAACTTCTCCCTTTGCCTGGTCATCTCGTCATGGTCTTTTTTTCCCATGGCCTTTCGTAAAACGTCACCTTCGCCGAGCGAGTAGCCGGCCATTTTCTGCGCGATCTGCATCACCTGCTCTTGGTAGACCATAATCCCGTAAGTCTCGGAAAGGATTTCATTCATCCACGGATGATCGTATTCAATAGGCTCGCGGCCATGCTTGCGGTTGATGAAGGAGGGAATCATATCCATAGGACCGGGGCGGTAAAGGGCGCCGACGGCGAAGATCTCTTCGAACCGATCCAAATGGAGCTTTCGGGCCAGCTCCTGCATGCCGCCGGACTCCATTTGGAATATCCCCATTGTCCGCCCCTGATTCAAAATCTCATAGGCGGCGCTGTTGTCGAGGGGAAGATTGACCCAGTCGATCTGCATACCGTGATTTTCCTTGATCTTATCGACGCACATTTTGATGCAGGTCAAAGTCTTCAGCCCCAAAAAGTCCATTTTGAGCATGCCCACCTGCTCGACGGGCTTCATTGAAAATTGCGTTGCTGGGAGTTCGGAGTCTTTAGCGTTGCAGATCGGAATGTAGTCGGTAAGAGGGTCTCCGCTGACAACGATGCCGGCGGCATGGATACCGGTATTGCGGATAGAGCCTTCGAGCTTTTTTCCCCGCTCGATAATGCGGCGGGTGTCTTCATCGCTGTCGACCATGCTTTTAAGCTCGTGATCTTTTTCAAGAGCTTTCTCAAGCGTGATGTTGAGATCTTCGGGAATGAGCTTGCAGATCTGATTCACTTTACTCAAAGGAACATTTAAAACGCGGCCGACGTCTTTAATCGTCATTCTGGCCTTCATCGTTCCGAAAGTGATGATCTGGGCAACGTTGTCCTTGCCGTACTTGTTGAGGGTATAGGCGATAACCTCTCCGCGCCTCGACATGCAGATGTCGACATCGATATCGGGATAGGACAGGCGCTCGGGATTGATGAACCTCTCGAAGAACAAATTGAAGCGGAGCGGTTCGATATCGGTGATCCCGATCAGATAGCAGACGATCGATCCGGCTCCCGATCCTCTTCCGGGGCCGACCGGAATGCCCTGCCCTTTGGCCCAGCTGATGAAGTCCCATACTATGAGAAGGTAGTCGCACATACCCTTCGGAGCGATAATGCTCATTTCTAGCTGAAGCCGGTCCCGAACTACCTGCATGGGATCTTTGCCGGGATATTTTTTTTCCACTTCCGCAAGCTTCTCCGGCGTGTAGCGGCGCAAAATCCCCTCTTCGCACAGCTGCCGAAGGTAGTTTTCCACTTCCTCGGCCTGTTTTTTCTTCGTATATTTTTTTCCTTCTAGCGCCGGCGGGACATAGGAGGGATAATGTTTCGTTTCAAAATCCAGCTCGACGCGGCACTGCTCGGCAATCTTTACGGTATTTTCCAAAGCTTCGGGAAGGTCGCAGAAGAGCCGCTGCATTTCCTCGCATGACTTGAAGTGCATTTCATGGGATGGGTAGGTCCGTCTTTTGGGATTGGGCTTGCGGAATTTCGGGTTGCCCAAGGAGTCCATTTCCCAAATCTCGCACGGCTCGCCCGACTGGACATTGAGAAGGACTTCGTGCGACATCCAATCGTCTCTGTCGATGTAGTGGCAGTCGTTGGTGGCGACAAGATCAATATTTTCCCTTTTTGCAGCGTCGAGCAATACTTCGGAAACTTGCACCTGCTTTTTCAAAAAATCCTGATAAAACTGCTCGAGCCAAGCCTCTTTTCCGAGGCCGTCTGCCTCGATTGCCTCACCAGACATTTGATGCCTCTGAATCTCAAGGTAGAAATCATCGCCGAAAAGATCGTGGTACTGCTTGATTTTGCCGCGGGCCTCCTCTTCGGAGCCGTGGATAATCGTCTGGGAGATCTCGCTCCCGAGGCATCCCGACAGACAGATCAGACCCTCTTTGTATTTTTCCAAAACCTCCCAGTCGATCCGGGGATTGTAGTAAAAGCCTTCAAGATAGCCTATGGACGAGAGCTTGCAGAGATTGTGGTACCCCTGCTGATTTTTGGCCAAAAGCGTCAAGTGGTAGGCCGCTTTGTTGTAGGGGCCCTTCTTTCTCTCCAGGCGCGACCCCGGGGCAAGGTAGACCTCGCATCCGATGATCGGCTTGACACCTTCTTTCATGCAGGCTTTGTAAAATTCGACGACGCCGAACATATTGCCGTGATCGGTGAGCGCCACGGCGGGCATTTGAAATTCAGCGGCTTTTTTAGCGATCACATCGACAGGCGAGAGCGCATCGAGTATCGAGTACTGCGAATGGTTATGAAGATGCACAAACATTTTGTTTTTCCTTATAAAATATCAAGCCGGCGAAGGCTCGGAACGTGAAACCCCCGCAGGCCAAAACGGAAGAAGGAATATTATAGAGGCCAGGCAGCAAAAAGCCAAGGCGAAATAAAATCCTCCCCACCCCCAATCCTGAGCGATCCTTGCCAGCGGATATCCCGCCATCGCGGCTCCGAGATAACCGAACCAGCCGATGAAACCGGTGGCCGTCGCCGAGGCCTTTTTGTGGGCCAGTTCGGCCGCCGCCATTCCTATCATCATTTGCGGACCGAAAACGCTGAAGCCGACAAGAATCATGGCCGCCCCGTCAAACCAGTAAAAACCGTGGGGAACAAACCATAAAAATCCGATTGAAACAAACATCCCCGCAGCAAAAATAACATTCACGGGGCCTCTTCTGGCACGGAAAATCCGATCGGAGATCCATCCGGCCGACAAGCTGCCGCAAAACCCTCCGATCTCAAAGAGGGAAAGGCAAGAATTGGCCGCGATATTGGAATACTCTTTGGATTCGACGAGAAAAAGGACGCCCCATGTAACGACGCCGATCCTGACGACATAAACGAGAAAGTAGGCGCAGGCCAGCAGCCAAATGTAGGGATTGAACAAGATGTGCTCGAATAAAATCTCCTTGGTCGTCAGCTCCCTTTCCCCGCTTTCGATCTCCTTGGCGCTCATGTTGCCGTAATCGTCGCGGAATTTTTCGATCGGAGGCAGTCCCAAAGACTGAGGGGTGTCCCTCAAGCGGTTGACAAGAACAAAGCCCATCAAGATGCAAAGCACTCCCGGAATGTACATCGCGTAGCGCCACCCCAGGTAGGCCGTGCACGCCGCCGCCAAAAAGCGGATCGCAAAACCGCCCACGTTGTGGGAGGCGTTCCAGGTCGACCACCAGCCGCCCCTTTCATTTTTCGAATACCAGTGGGTGAGCAGCCGGGCGCAAGGGGGCCAGCCGAAGCCTTGGAACCAGCCGTTGATCCCCCAGAGCAGCGCAAAAATCCAGATCGAGGAGAACATCCCGAAGAGTATATTGACAAGACCGGTGACGATCAGCCCTCCCGCCATTATATATCGGGGATTCGACCGGTCGGACAGAAGACCGCTGACAAACTTGCTCAATCCGTAGGTCAGGGCGAATATCGTGCCCAAATGGCCGAGCTGCGCTTTTTCGTAGCCGAGATCGTTGATCAAAACGGGAAGCGCGGCGATATAGCTGTATCTGGTGAAGTAGTAGAAGACGTAGCCGATGAACATCGAGTAAAAAGTACGGATACGCCAGTATCGGTACTTTTTTTTAACCTCTTCAGGATCTTCTATCTGAGGGGCCGGTTTAGCGGCCTTTAAAAAATCGAAAACTTGAGCTGTCATAATCAAATCAAATTTATTTTGAGTTTTTCCGAAGTATAGGATAGTTCAGCGAAAAACTCCAGGCTTAAACCGCACAAAGGCTTTATCTA
>SLFE01000037.1 GCA_007124415.1 Waddliaceae bacterium
AAAAAAGAAATATTTCAATAAGAAAAAATCTAGAAAAAAAATAATCACATTTGTCACAAGATATGAGAAAGACAACAAAAAAGAAAAACTGAACGACCTTTACAAAATTACATCGGAGAATCCTGAACAAACCAAAAAAAAGAAAATTTCAAAGTCGATGCCGAATCTGCCGGGAATCCGTCGTTCGCACACACGCCTCGATGAGCTGCTAGACCCGAGGGAGCCTCGTGATTGGTTCGAAGATGAAGGCTGCGCGCCTCTGCCCGTCGTCAATGAAGCAGTAATACCCGCGCCGCCTCAAACGGGCGCGACCCGAAAAAAACAGGACAGCGAAGAAATTCTGTTCGACCCCTTTTCGATGGACTTTTCTCCCAGGGGGGAAAAAAGGGATCCGCTTATCGACTTTGGAGATTGATTTTCAGCTTCTCGGCTTTACGCTGCTCCTGCCCGAGGCGTCCGAGGTCGTAGCCCTCGTAGTCGACGAACTTGAAAAACCGCTCAAACTCCGGAATTTTCTCGGACACCTGGCGGGCCATCTCCTGCGCGATGGCGCGGTATGTCGGATGGCCGGCGGGCGAGGAGCGCAATTCTGTCAGCCATTGAAGGGCGCGCAGGTTTACGTGGAAATACCAGCGGATATTGTAGGCCATGGGCACTACATATTGGGCCTCTTCAGGAAGCTCCTCGGCAATCATGTCGTGAACCTCTTTAGCTTGGGCCATCGCTTCGGCATAATCCCCATGCCGTCCCAGCTCCTGCAGCTCGGGCGGCGTATAAAATCCGTAGTCGCAAGTGAGAAGCTGCCTCTCCTGCGTCAGGATGCGATGGCGGTGCAGATCGCGGTAGGCGCCAAAGTCGGCGATGATCTCGAAGGTCAGTTCGGCATGCTCAAGGGCCCGCGGGCTTTTATGCCTCCGGTTTTCCCTGGCGCTGCAGCCGGCGTCCAAAATCCTGGCGATCTCTTCGGCAGGCAGCTTTTCGCAATGCTTTTGAAGCTCATAAAGCCCCTTGTCCGAGTGTTCAAAGAGAAATGCCGCCGCCACCTTCGCAACCGATTCGGGATCCCAGGATAAAAGCCTCACGCCCGGGTCTTTCGATCTTTCCTCGAAACCGGCATTTTGTTCTGTAATCAGCTTAATGGCCGCGGCCATCGCTTCCCTGAATTTGGCAAATCCTTTTTGCGTCCGATGATCGGGATCGCCGCGCCGGATGAAAGAGGGGATGATTTTCGCAAGCTCTTCCTGAGAGCGCTTGCCGATATCCTGAAGCTCTGCAAGATTTTGGCAGTGAAGCCTTTGCACCATGCCTTCAAAAAAACGGCCATTTCCGTAAATGCCCATGTTGGTCAACGTCCCCGCGGGAAGCAGGCCGCGCAGGCAGTCGAGAACCTTGGCCCGTATAGAGGCCTTGTAGGCGCCCGTAGAGATTCCGCCCTCCTTGGGATGCTTCTCCTCCATCAGTCCGGTCAGCGGGGGAATCAATTTGCTGTAGGTGTCGAAAAGCATATTGCAGGTATCGATATAGATGTCGCGAAAAGCCGAGGTCATCAGAACAGGTTCGCGATAGAAAAGGTATTCGCCCCCCACTTTTTGATCGAAGTAGATGTAGCGCGTCGACTTTTCCAGCGGCGATCCGCCGATGCGGCGGTCTTCGATTATCTTGGCGGCCAGCATCGAGACATTTTCAATCGCCAGATGGGCTCCCCCAAGCTCGCCTATCGAGTCGTCGCCGTAGCCGTCGAGGATCCGGTCGTAAAAGCTTTGCGCTTTTTTCAAAGCCAGGATCTGATTATCCTCCTCGTCCGCGCTCGGAGCAATCGCACCGAAAGCCGTCTCTTCCTCATTGAAGATAAACTCTTTAAGAAGTAAAGATCTGAGCCCCAAAGAGGATCGGGAGTAGCGGGAGAAGAGGGCCCCCTTGATCACCTCGGGCAAATTGCGGAGGCAGAAGATAGAGCTGGACGTATTCGTCACATAATTCTCCAAAACCTTGATTTCCCGCGACGAAAACTCTTCATAATTATCAAGCATGTCAAGCACCTATTTTTCCGAATAGCCATGAGTGGTACCGTCAAGGTTGCCATAATTACCTCCAATTATCAAGAAAAAACGGCGCCAGAAAAAGGCAAATACCGCTTATCCCAAATTTTCTCGGCAAATTTAGCATACAGATAATAAGTTTGCCAAACCAATAATAATAATTTTAATACTTACTTTACTATTAATTAAAATAAATAGTATAATTTAGGTAACTGGTAATAATAAATCAATTTGCAAGAGGGTTATTATGGCACAAGTACCATCAGATCCATCTATAAATCGTTTTCAACAAACTCAACCTCTTTCCTCCACCCCCCCTGGAAAGAGAAGCGCCCCCGCTGACTCGAATAAGAAAGCCATGGGTGAAATAGCAAAAAAATTACAAAAAACCGCTGGCGAAACGGAAGCGGCAAAGAGTAACCTGAAAATAGGAGCTCGCAGAACAATTAGCAACCCCTCCTCGAGAAACGGAATAATTGGCCAGAAAAGGGCTAGTACAATTGCCGAAAAGAGCTTAGACACGACTCAGCAACATAAAAAAGACAGGCTTGGCGGAATTATATCCACAGGCCTGGACAAGGCTGGCGGCAGTCCCCATAAAGCCGGTTCGATGCGTGTAGAGGGATCAGACAAGCAGCTTGAGACAGAGAAGTTCATTCATTCCAAGGATGTGGACCGTAAAATAAGCAATCTTATATTGGGCGGAAATCCCAAGGGTTCATTCTTAATCAGACATAGCAGCCAGAAAAATAAACTCGCCATCTCATACAACGTCGATTTCGGAACAACAGTTCATCAATTGTTAACAGAAGAGAAGAATGGTGAATACAGTGTTAAAATAGGGAAAAAAACAATAAAAGGGACAATTCCTGAAATAATCAATAAATTAGGAGGAGATAAGACGATTGTTAAGCCATCCAAACAACCCAAAGCTGACAGCGCTCAGCAGAGTAGCGCACCTGCCCCAGGGAGAGCCGACCCTCCTGATAAAAATATTTTAAAAATGAACAGAGAACAAAGCACCGCTATATTGAAAAAACAACATGACAACTCGTTTATAATCAGATCTAGACCTGAAGGGGGGAAGGAAATAGCCATTTCAATAAAAAAAACTAGTGATAACAAGCCGGTTGTAACCCACTACCTGCTAACTCCTAAAGATGGAAAGTACATCACTAAAGGGGCTAATAAACCACTATCCCTTGAAGAAATAATCAAACGTGTTGGCGGGACGAGGCAAATTACAAGTAATCCTATGATCTGGAAAGAAATAGAATAAGACGAGCGAACTAATTATATACAAAATGTGGAAGGTGAAATCACCATCTCATTCAAAACTTCCTTTGAAAAAACCCTTGAGGCAGAAGAGGTCTATCAAGACGTAGTCCGGACTTTCGAGCAAGAATCCGAGGCAACAGAAGAGCGTGAAAAGCGCAATTGCAGCCCTTTGGCCCTGAAGCCAAAGGGCTGTTTTCGTGTTTAATTGTCGATGATGACCATGTTGCCGACCCCTTGGTCGATAACATCATCCGGGTCGCTGACAATCACCGTATTGGCAGCTGAAGCAGGCCCGAGTATGATATTGGCAACAGAGGCGCTCAAGCCGCTGAAATCATTGTCCGACACCGTATTTTGAACAGATGGCAGCAGCTCATGCGGCGGCAAGGGCGAAACTGTATTTCCCACAGAGATGCCCGACTCGGCCTCTCCGAAAAACATGTTGTCATGAAATGTGGCAAGGGTGCCCATTGCATGTCGCACAAGCGGCGTCTGATAGCCGGGACCGCCCACAAACGTATTGTCTTTGACATTGACAATCAAAGGACTGTTGTTAAAGAAGGTCAGGTCGAATACATCGATCGCCGCGCTATTCAACGGATTGGCAATCATGTTGACTGTGTTGTCCTTAATAGTCACGTTGGACGAGAGCTCGGGAATCGTTATGGCAACTCCCCTCACAAGAGCAATCCCGGATGTCGGAACGTCGTTGAGGATGTTGTCTTTGATCACGATATGCGTTTCGCTCGGCGATAAAATAAGAGCGTTGAAACCGAACGCTCCCGGCATCCCCATGCTGTCGCCGACTCTGTTGAACGTATTGTCTTTTATGATGATGCTCGAAGGCGAAAAAGCGGGACTGTCGGGAAATGTATAGTCTGTCCCCGGATTTGTGGTATAGCTGGCCTCTACGGCAACTGCAAATTGATGAAAGTTTTCGAACTCGCAATTGCGGACATTCACAATGGCGTTAACCGGTGAGTGGTCGATTTCAAAAAAACCGTTCAAGCCCGGCGCAGGAACCCAATGCTCGCCGCCATAAACGATAACTCCAACACCGGCGTTTGCGTGCTTCCGCTCGACGTCATTCAAAGTATAAGCCACTTCCTGAGCTTGCATATCTACGTCTTTCATCTCGAATTTAACATGCGACACATCGCCGACAGGGGCGTTGATCACCGCCTCGCTTCCAGTAACAATCAAAAAAGCATGCATAGTCCTGACCGGAACTCCGAAAAATGTGATTTCAGGGCCTAGGCCGTCCATGCGCATAGTCAGCGCTTTGATTGAAACATCCACATTATTCGTTTTCCAGGCATTGACATCGCCTTCGGCCGGATGGAACCAAATGAAGTGGGGGACGCCGGGGGGGTAAAGCCTTTCCGTGAGGTCTTCATTGAGCATGGGAAAGACATACTCGCCGTCAACGAGGGGGCCCCGTCCGACGATGAAGGTCTTGTCCCTTCCCATGCCGCCGATCGTTCCCTGATAGTTGACCGCTTCGATCGTGTTGCTGATATGAAAGGTGCCCTCTTCCAAATCGATATCGGATGTTGGGTAATTGTCGAATACCCACTGCAGGTTGATCGTATCCTGCGAGGGGTGGTTTGTATCAAAGCCGTTAGGCGTCATTTTAACTCGTTGTCCATTACCGACAATTTCAATGTGGGCCGGATCGGGATTCGCCCTCGCCTGGCAGGGCAGGGCCAGCCCGGCAACCGCCAGGCACAAAAATAAAAATTTTGAACGAATCATAAGTCTTTTTCTCCTCTTGTAACTTAACTGTTCCTCGTACTATATTAATAAATTATTTATTTTACACAAGAAAAGTTCGAGATTATGATACGTCGACGTAGAAAGGATTGATCACCCTTTCGATGATATCGTCAACTTGGTTCTCGATTTTTTGAAGCGTCTTATCGCTTTCTGTGGAGGAGCGGAAGATGACAAGGGTAAATCTCAGGAGTGCGATTTTTTCGGCCATCCGTGCTGATGTGTTCGGGATAATCTATAATAGGCGACCTCTTTAAGCAAAGACTCGATTTCCGGGTTTGTCTGGCTGTCTGCGGGCAGCGCGAGAAGTTTGTCCGATATTATGCGGACGTCCCTTGTGGCGAGGATGAATTTCGACCTTTCCCACTCGGTGAGCTCGGCCATGCTGTTGATCTGAATCGCAAACTGCTGGCTGTCGACGCGGCAGACAAGGGCGATGATGCCTCCCCACAAAAAGCGCATGCCAAATTCAGGCGACATCCTTGGAAATCCGTACTGCTTTAAAAAGCGGTCGTAAAGATCGGCCCGGTCGTCATAAATGAACTGGCCGTTATCAATGCGGAATTCCATATACTTGCCGGACCGCCGCCAAGCAATTTTGTCCGGATTGAAAAACATTCGAAACAGCTCAAGCCTTGTCGCTTCGTTCATTATCGTCTCCCTCATAAATACGATTATTCGTCTTCAGGGCGGCCGAAGAGGTTGCGGATGGCCTGAAGGGTAGTGGCGCGGCCGATCTCGGCGATGCTGTCGGTCAGGGGGATGTGCTTGGGACAGACCTTGACGCAGTTCTGGGCGTTTCCACATCCTGTAATTCCCCCCTTTTCCATCATGGGATTGAGCCTTTTGTCGCGCTGGGTATAGCCGGTCGGGTGCATATTGAGAAAGCGGACGATGGAGATGGGAGCGGGCCCCATAAAATCGGACTTGTCGTTCACGTTCGGGCAGGACTCGGAGCAGCACCCGCACGTCATGCAGGTGGAGAGCGAATACATCACTTCCTGCACTTTGGGGCTGTAGCGGGGGCCGGGGCCGCGGTCGTAGCTGAGGTCGCCGTCGATCCAGGCGTGCATTTTCTTTAAGTTCTCGAACATAATCGACCTGTCGACGATCAGGTCGCGGACCAGGGGAAACTTGGTGAAGGGCGCGAGGGTGATCACATGGCTGCCTGTTTCGTCGATGATGTTTTTGATCAGGGCCGAGCATGCCTGGCAGGGATAGCCGTTGATGAGCATCGAACAAGAGCCGCACACCTCCTCGAGGCACCCCTGCTCCCAGACGACCGGCTCGACATTTTCGCCTTGGCGGTTGACCGGTTTTTTCTGAATCTCCATCAACGACGAAATGACGTTGGCCTGAGGAACAAGATCGAGTTCGAACTCTTCCCAGTATTGACTTCCGGGCTTGCCCCGGTAAATCTTTAAAATGTACGTTTCCGCCATGAGGGCGCTCCTATATCGGCAGCCGGATGTTGTCCGGAACGTTTTTGAGCTCCGGTTTTACTTTTTTAGCTTTCACATAGTTACGCGATAGAGGTTCGAGGTGTCTTAAGTCCACGGGCTTATAGCTGATGACAGGCTCGTCTTTATCGGGATCGAAGGTCGCGATAGTGTGCTTGAGCCAATTTTCGTCATCGCGCTCGTCAAACCCTTCTTTATAATGGGCGCCGCGAAGCTCGTCGCGAAGAAGGGCCCCTTTCACTATAATTAACGCAAGATGGATCATCGCGTCAAACTGATTTGCGAAAACATAACACTGGTTGGCAAACCGGCTCTTGTCGCTCAGCGAGATATGTTTGTAGCGCTCCCTAATTTCCTTGATCAAATCGAGCGTCTTTTTTAGACCGGCGTTGCTGCGCTTGACGGTGGCGTTCTTAACGAGCGCATCGGCAAGCTCGTCGTGAAGTTCGAATATATTTTCCCCGCCGTCCCTTGAGAGCAAATCTTCTTTAAAAGCTTTTTCCTCCTCTAAGACCTTGTCGAAAATCGAATCGGGCATGTCGGAAAAGCTCTTTTCCAAATTCTTGATGTACCTGGGGATTTCTTCCCCGACGACCAAGCCGCTGTAGATGCAGGAAAGGAGGGCGTTGGCGCCCAAACGGTTGGCGCCGTGAAAGGAGAAGTCCGACTCGCCGATATTGAAGCACCCCGGGATGTTGGTCATCTGGCGGTACCGCTCCATCCGGTCGGGGTCGTCGGCAGCGGGCCAGTCCACCCAGCCGCCTCCCATGGTATAGTGGACGGCGGGGAAGATCAGCATGGGAACTTTTCTCGGGTCGTCGCCGGTAAATTTCTGGTAGATTTCCAAAATGGCGTCGAGCTTGTGCTTGGTCTCTTCGGGCAGGTGGGAAACATCGAGATAGACCTGCATTTTGCCGTCGATGGCCAGCCCCATCTCGCAAATGCGGAGAACCTCGCGCGCGCCGATATCCCTCGGAACAAGATTGCCGTAGCCGGGATAAAGCTCCTCGAGAAAATACCAGGGCTTGCCCGTTTCGCCGCAAGGAACTTCCTCGCCCTTGGCATTCGTAATGGTTTTGGACGAGTCGCCGTAGACCCAGACTCTGCCCCCCTCGCCACGCGCAGACTCCGACATCAGCCGCATTTTGTCGATTCCGGGAATGGCGGTGGGATGGATTTGGATAAATTCGCCGTTGGCGTATTCCATGCCCTGCTTGTAGAGGCGGCCGTTGGCAGCTCCGGTGCAGAAGGTGGAGTTGGTCGATTTTTTAAAGAGGAGCCCGAGCCCCCCCGTGGCGATCACAACGGCGTCGGCTTTGAGCGTTTCGAGTTTGAGATTGAAAAGATCCATAAGAACGATGCCGCGGGCAGACCCTTCCTCGTCCCGCACAAGGCGCATAAACTCGTGGTTTTCGAATTTCTCGACAAGCCCCTTCGCCTCAAACTTGCGCACCTGCTCGTCGAGGGTGTACATGAGCTGCTGGCCGGTCGAGGCTCCGCAAAAAGCGGTTCTGTTGTAGAGGGTGCCGCCGAACCGCCTGAAGTCCATGTTCCCTTCGGGCGTTCGGTTAAAGGGACAGCCTAAACGGTCCATCATTCGAATGATGGAAGGGGCCGCCATGCACATTTCCAAAATGGCCGGCTGATCGGCGAGAAAGTCGCCCCCTTTCATCGTGTCGAAAGCGTGGATGATGGGAGAGTCGTCCT
>SLFE01000115.1 GCA_007124415.1 Waddliaceae bacterium
GTGTCGATAAGTTGATTGTTGCAGGGGCTGATATCAACCGGGCTGACAAGAATGGTTGGACTCCTCTTCATGCTGCTGCATTGGATGGACATGTTGAGTGTGTTGATAAGTTGATTGTTGCAGGGGCTGATATCAACCGGGCTGACAAGGATGGTTGTACTCCTCTTCATGCTGCTGCATGCAAGGGTCATGTTGAGTGTGTTGATAAGTTGATTCGTGCAGGGGCTGATATCAACCGGGCTGACAAGGATGGTTGGCCTCCTCTTCATGGTGCTGTAAATCTGGGGCATTTAAAAATTGTAAAGCTTTTGATTGAAAACGGTGCTGATATGGATCAGAAGGTCCCCGGGTTCTCTCCTTATTGGTCGGCTATATTCTGGGGGCATAAAGATATTAAAGAGTTCTTGAAAGAGAAGAAAGCTGATGTGCCCGAACTTTTTCGTTTTTCGACCCTATTGTGTAAAATTTTTCGGATATTTGCCTATGTTTTTTTTAAGACTCGAGAGTGGTTATATGCAAAAGAACTATTTGTTTGATCTCAACATAACCCAATTGCTGAAAACTGCTTCGGTTGCAATCAGGGTCAAAGGACGCTTTTTCCGCAGCGTAAGGCAAGCCTTCCCGAGATGGTTTTCATTTCTTATAAATGTTATGTGTGGTAAATCTGTTGTAGATGTCTGCAGTTAGATTTACCATTTTTTTTCTCGCTATTTTGTTGTCGCTTGCCGCAGAGGATAAGGCTTTTATCGTTTTTGAGGGCCATATCGGCAAAGAAGAGGTCGAAGATGCGGCCAAAAATCTTCCGGATGAGGAAAACCGGGAGGCGGTTTTTGTCGTAAATTCTTTGTCGGGAGATATCAGGGAAGTTCTGAGCTTTGCCCGCAGGGTCTATTCACTCAAGCGGTCGCAAGGGCTGGAAGTGTCGGTCTTTATCGACGATAATGCTGTAGGGCCGGCGGCGATCCTCCCATTTTTGGCCGATAAGCTCTACACGTCGATTTTCGTCACATGGGGAGATATTCCCTCGGGAACTGAAGCTGCCATCCCGACGAATCTTTTGCGAAGCCAGATCACAAGCCTTGTTTCCGAGGAAAATCCGAACGCCGCTCTGCTGACAACTATGGCCGAGGCGATGGTCGATGACAGCATTATGCTTGTAGAAGACAATGGATGGACGCCCTATACGCTGGATGAGCCGTCGGACAAACGTGTGATTACTTCCAAAGGGGAAAATCTTATCGTCAGCCATCGCCAGCTGAGGAATCTGGATTTGGTCACGAAGGTGATGTCGCTCAGGGAGTTCGAGGCGCTCTATGGAAGGCGTGACGAGCCGGAGGTGGAGCCTGCTGAGTCGGCGGCGGTCATATCAAACGAAAGAGATTTTATCGACCGGCTTGAAGAACACATACAATACAGCGAAGACGAGGAAAATATCGTCGGCAGGATTTACATCGGCGGTCACGACACTCAGATCACGCAAGGGACATGGCTTTTTGTCAAATCGGCGCTTGATCATTATAAGGAAGTGCGGCCAATTTTTATCATACTGGAACTCAACACTCCCGGCGGACAGGTCTTTGCCTCGCAAAAGATTGCGGATGCTTTGCGGGAGATGGACACCGAGCTCGATATTCCGGTTGTTTGCTATATAAATGATTGGGCTATTTCCGCCGGCGCCATGCTTGCCTACAGCTGCCGGTTTATCACGACCGATCAAATCGCTGCGATGGGGGCGGCATCGCCTGTCATGCAAACTGCTGAAGGAGTGCAGGCCGCATCGGAAAAAGTGACTTCGGCTTTGAGGGCCGATTTTGCCAACCGTGCCGCATTTTTCGGTCGCAACTCCGCGATTGCCGAGGCTATGGTGGATGAGGATATCATTTTGGTTTTGCGCCATGGAAAATTTATCACTCTCGACACAGAAGATCAGATAAGAAGGGACGGGGCTTCGCCGGACATCGTCATCAGCGGCAAGGGCAAGCTTTTGACGTTGAACGCTCGGCAGCTCATAGAATACGGCGTTGCGGATCTTGAACTGGAGCCGGCAAGGCTGCCGCTGATCACAACCGAGGAACGGGCCGAGGGGCGTTGGCCGGGAGAGAAGGAACTCCTCTTTCACCAAGAGTTTTTTAAGGACATACCAAACGTGGTAGTCGATACTTATCAAGCCGATTGGCGCATTGCTTTTTTAGCCTTTTTGGCCAATCCGATGGTCGCTTCGGCTTTATTTATGGGGATGATGATCGGCTTTTATGTCGAATTCAATTCGCCGGGATTCGGCATTCCGGGCGGAGTGGGTGTCGGATGCTTGTTTCTGATTCTGTTGTCGAGTTTTGCCATGGAAGCGGTAAATTGGCTTGAGGTCATCATCATCTGCGTCGGAATCGCTTTAATTCTTGTCGATCTGTTTTTGATTCCTACTTTCGGCATCGTGGGGGTATTCGGTATTATTTTGTTTATCGGAGGTTTTTTCGCTCTGATGATCCCGGGGCTGGAGGATTTCGACTATGACTTCGACACAAACACGCTGAACCCTGCAGCAGAGTATGCTGTCGAAAGGCTGGGATGGCTGGCTCTAGGGCTGATATTGTCAGTCATTGTGATTGTTTTGCTGGCCCGCTACGTCTTTCCGGCCCTGGCGCCATATAGCCGCTTTGTGCTATATGGAGGGGAAGAGTCAGTGTCCGAAGGCTATTTTTCCGGAGAGGATCCAAAAAAATTGCCTCCCGCGGGATCGGAAGGGGAGGCGATGACGGATTTGAGGCCGTCGGGAAAGGTCTTTATCGACGGCAAAATGTATGAGGCCGTAAGCGATGGCGAGTACATTTCGAAAGGTGCCAAGGTGCAGGTTTTAAGGCTGAATGGAAATGTTATAGTGGTGAGCGAGGAATGACGGCATATTTATTACTGTTTGTGGGGCTGCTCCTAGTTTTTTTGGAGTTTTATCTTCCCGGGGCCGTCATGGGAACTGCCGGAGCCATACTGATTGTTTTGAGCATCGCATGGTATGCCACCTCGGATGCCTCGGGTCTTGAGATATTAATTTTTATTGCTGTTGCGATAGGGGGTGTGATAGGGGTGATTAATCTTGCCCTTTGGAGCATCCGCCGCACGGGCAAGGCAAAGTCGATCTTCCTTGAAAGCGATCAGGAAGGGTACAAGGCTTCGCGCTATGAAGAAGAGCTGATAGGAAAAAAGGGGCATTGCCACACGTCGCTCAGGCCGGGCGGCTATGTGAAGATCGACGGGAAAAAGTACGCCGCCATTTCTGTTTCGGGCTTATTAGACAAGCAAGATGAAATTGAAGTGATGGAAATCGAAGGGGAAACCTTAAAAGTGAGGAAAATATGAATATCGAGTTTTATTTCCTAATTGTCGTTATTGCGATTATCGCAATTGTTTTTTTGGCAATTTTAGGCAAATTTATCAGTCTGTGGTTTCAGGCATTCGTTTCGGGAACGCCCATTCCGATTTTTACGATTATCGGGATGAGCCTGAGGAAAATTCCGCCTCGGTTGATTGTGACAGGGCGGATTACTTTGTATAAAGCCGGACTAAAGGAAATTAGCGTTGCCGATCTGGAGACCCATTTTTTGGCAGGAGGCCATGTAGAAACTCTTGTGGAAGCGATGATTGCCGCTGATAAAGCCAACATCGACCTCGACTGGCGCCAGGCAACCGCGATCGATCTGGCGGGCCGGGATGTGAAAGGAGCTGTTCAGACTTCTGTCTACCCAAGAGTGATCGATTGTCCAAGCGACGGCGGCTACACCATCGGGGTGGCCCGCGACGGTATCCAGATCAAGGTGCGCGCCCGTGTGACGGTGCGGACAAACATCAAGCAGCTTGTCGGCGGCGCGACAGAAGAGACAATTATCGCCCGTGTCGGGGAAGGGATCGTCAGCGCAATCGGCGCCTCGGATACCCATTTGCAAGTTCTAGAAGCTCCCGAGAGGATTTCCCGCAGGGTTCTCGACAAAGGGTTGGACTCTTCGACCGCCTTTACGATTCTTTCTATTGATATTGTCGAAATGAACCTCGGTGAGAATATCGGAGCGAGGCTGCGAGCTGACAAAGCCGAATCCGACAAGAGGATCGCCCAGGCCGAAGCGGAGAAAAGGCGCGCGATGGCTGTCGCTGCCGAGCAGGAAAGCAAAGCGAAAGTCAAAGAGAAGGAAGCTTCTCTCGTCAGCGCTCAGGCCGAGGTGCCAAGAGCCATGGCAGAAGCGTTCCGTTCAGGCAAGCTTGGAATTATGGACTACCAGAGGATTCAAAACATCCAGGCCGACACTGATATGAGAAAGTCGATCAGCAAACAGGAAAATGAGGGCAAGGGCGGCTCCAAATGAATATCGTCGAGTTCATAGGCTTTGTCATCGTCATGATCGCCATGTTCATAATTTTTGCAAGGCGGGCATTTGAGGAGAGAAAGCGGAGAGAAAATCCCGAACTGTACCAGCAGGAAGACGAAGATAAGGAGAGGGCGCTCAGAGAGTTCCTCCGCTCTCTCAATGTCGATGTTGAAGATGCGGAGGAGTTGAAACCCGAGCCTCCACCTCTTCCGCCGGAACCCCAAAAAAAGCCTCAACCCGCCGCAAAGCTTCCCAGGAGGGATTTCAAATTCGATAGTTCTGTTGAAACCTATGAGAAAACCAAAGGGGTGAGGTCCAGGGAGTTTGAAAGCGATATCGAAGACAGGGAACTGTCTATTTACGAAGCCGATCTTGTGCAGTCGGATATTTTCCGCAAGCATGAAGAGGGAGCTTATGTCATCATCGAGGATCAATACCGCAGGTCGAGGGCCGGCCGGCTGCTCAGGGACCTAAAAGATCCTCGGGACATGCTCGTCTACCATGAGATCTTGGGCAAGCCCAAGGCTATGCAAACTCACATCCTGCCCCATGACCTTGCTGAATGACTGCGGAGGAGCAATACAGAAAAATTGCGGCAAATGTCGCCGAATTGGCCGCCGGGGCCGGCCGCGATCCCGGAGAAGTTCATGTTGTCGCCGTGTCAAAGTCGCATCCGCGCGAGGCAGTTGACGAAGTGTATCTTGCCGGATGCCGCGATTTCGGCGAGAACAGGATGCAGGAAGCGCTGCCGAAAATGGAGGGCTCTCCCTCGGATTTACGCTGGCATTTTATCGGCAACCTCCAAACAAAAAAAGTGCCGAAAATAATCGGCAGGTTTCACCTTATCCATTCTGTCGATTCCCCAAAGTTGGCGCGAAAGATTTCTGATTCCGGTGAAAGGGAGGGGGTGGTCTCGAATATCCTTCTCGAAGTGAACACTTCAGGAGAAGAGTCAAAACACGGGCTCAGTCCTGAAAAATGGCAGGCCGAGTTTGAAGGTGTCATCGCCTTGCCGGGCATTGCCGTCAAGGGGTTGATGACCATGGCCCCTCTAACAGAGGATGAGGGTATTATAAGAGGCTGCTTTTCAAGGCTTAGGGAGTTTCGCGACAGCCTGCAGAGCTCATATTCGCTGGCCCTTCCCCACCTTTCCATGGGGATGACAAACGATTACCCGATCGCGATTGAGGAGGGTGCGACGCTTCTGCGAATAGGAACGGCCATTTTTGCTTGGCATTGATTTTGGTGATGTAGGTATAATGATGTTTGGAGGTTGTTTATGATAAAAATATTAGCCGTTGCGGCACTTATGCTGGCGGGCACGGCAGGAGTCGAGGCTCAGGAGCCCCCCCGGGAACATGCTGTCGATGTGAGCAAGCCCTCCTTTATCAACATCATGTTGAGAAGGCCTCAAATTTTTGATGAATTGCCGAAAGATCAGAACTACACCATCTTTGCTCCAACCGAGGAGGCTTTCAGCCAGCTAAATCCGGAAATCAGGGACAAAATCTTCGAACCGGAATTTGCCGGGCAGCTCGAAAAATTGATGCATTACCACATAATCGTTGGCGAGCATTATGTTAAGGATTTAACGAGTGGCATGGTGCTGAAATCTGTTGAAGGTAAAGATTTGGTCATTACGGAAAAAGACGGTCAAATCATGATAAACGAAGCCTCCATCGTCGATCCCGACGGGATCTCGGGCAAGGGAGTGGTGCATCAGATCGACCGGGTGCTTGTCCCCGACGATCTCAACTTCGAAGATTAGCGAGCCGCTTGCAAAATTCCAGCGAAATCCATTTTTTGGCAAGGGATGATCAATAGTTTGTCTGCCGTTTTTTTTCTTCAGCATAGACGATCAAGCGGCGGTCGCCTCTGTTTGAACGTTTCCCTGAAGCGTCCCTTTCCCTTAGTCCACGCGGGTTGATTGATCAATTCAGGCCTCTTATTTTCAGGCCGTTATACATGATTGCTTTTTTCATGTAATTTGTTAAAATCAGTTTATGAGGGATTTATGGTCAAAAATAAGAAAAGTCAACCCAAATTTCTGAAAAAAGATCGGCAAAAGGTTTTAAAAAAGATCGGCGAAGAGACGCTTGTCGAAAATCTTAAACGAATGCTTTTGATTCGAAATTTTGAAACAAGGGCCGAGTCGGCTTATCAGAATGGTAAGATCGGAGGTTTTTTCCACGCCTATACAGGCCAGGAAGCGATTCAAACCGCGGCCTTGGAAGTTTTTGGTCCCAATCACTGGTGGATTACGACCTATCGATGTCACGCTCTTGCCTTGCTTTTAGGCGCAACGCCGGAAGAGGTGATGGCCGAGCTTTACGGCAGAGAGACAGGTAATGCCAAAGGAAGGGGCGGCTCGATGCATCTTTACACCGACCGCATGCTTGGCGGATTTGGAATTGTCGGCGGCCATATACCTATTGCGGCCGGTGCGGCTTTTGCCTTGAAGTACAAAGGGGTTAAAGACGAGATCGCCATTTGTTTTTTAGGCGACGGGGCTGTTGCGCAAGGCGCTTTTCACGAAACGCTTAACATGGCCTCCCTTTGGGATTTGCCGTGCCTGTTCATTATCGAGAATAACCAATGGGGCATGGGAACGTCGGTGGAAAGAGCGCTTTGCATGGAACGGTTGGCAGAAGATCATGCTTCCACTTATCATATGAAAGGATACACAATAAACGGCATGGATTTTGCCGATTGTTTTGCAGCATTTGAACATGTTAAGGAAGAGATGTTTAAAACCGGACGGCCGATCCTGCTCGAGGCGGTCACAGAGCGATTTAAGGGACACTCTATTTCCGATCCCGGGCTTTACAGGTCGAAGGAACAGCTCAAGAAGATCATGAAAGAAGATCCGATTTTGATATTGCGCAATGATCTTGAAAAAACCGCCGGACTTGAGGAAGATGACTTTAAGGAAATGGACAAAGAGTTAAAAGATGTTGTCGTCGAGGCTATGAAGTACGCCGACGAGCAGCCCTGGCCCGATAAAGCGACCCTTGAAGAGGATGTGTTTGCGCCATGAGTGAAAAACAGACGGTTGAAATTAGAGAGGCGATCCGGCAGGCTATCGACGAGGAGATGGAGCGCGATGCCGATGTGTTTGTGATAGGAGAGGAGGTCGGCGAATACAACGGCGCCTACAAAGTGACAAAGGGGCTTTTGGATAAATGGGGCCCGAAAAGAATTGTCGACACGCCCATTTCGGAAAACGGTTTCGCTGGCCTTGGAATCGGAGTGGCCATGTGCGGGCTGAGGCCCATTGTCGAATTTATGAGTTTTAACTTCTCCTTCGTCGCAGCCGATCAGCTGATTTCCAACGCTCCAAAAATTCATTACATGTCCGGTGGCCGTTTCAACGTTCCGATCGTCTTTCGTGGACCAAACGGCTCGGCAGCGCAGGTCTCCAGCCAGCATTCCCACTGCGTCGAGGCCATTTACGGCAATCTTCCCGGGCTCAAGATTGTCTCGCCGAGCACTGCCTATGACGCCAAGGGGCTCCTCAAGACAGCGATACGCGATAACAATCCTGTGTTCTTTTTGGAAGCTGAGCTGAGCTACGGCGAAAAAATGGAGATCCCGAGCGAGGAATACCTTCTGCCGCTTGGAAAGGCCAGCATTGTCCAGCCCGGTTCAGACATCACGATCGTCTCGCACGGCTACATTATTAAATGGGCGAAGGAAGCTGTGAAAGTCCTGGCAAAAAAAGGCATACGCGCCGAGCTGATCGACCTGAGAACAGTTAAACCGCTCGATATCGCAACCATCGCCGCATCCGTTCGCCGAACGAATTATTGCGTCTGCGTTGAAGAGGGGCATATCTTTTCCGGGATTGCCGCCGAAATCGGCTTTCA
>SLFE01000026.1 GCA_007124415.1 Waddliaceae bacterium
AAGCTATGGAGACCGCATCGAATTTTTTCGCAAAAAACCCGGGCTCACTATCGAGGAACTGAGACAAAAGATGTCACGCCTATGAGCACTCTATTCTCTTACGAGCCGCTTGCGAAGACAGGATATGACTTGGCACGAATTAGAAAACAGGCTAAAATTTCGGCATGGACGAGTTTGAGGATGTCAAATCGAAAATCAGTGAAATCGAAGCTAAAATCGGCTACAAATTCGAAGACAAGTCGCTTTTGCTGCTCTCTTTGATCCACCGTTCCTTCGTTAACGAAAACCGCGATATCGCAGGCGAACACAATGAAAGGCTCGAGTTTCTCGGCGACGCAGTCTTGGGAATCCTGGTCTCCGAATACCTCTACAAATACCTCCCCTCCACTCCTGAAGGAGAGCTCTCCTACCTCCGCTCGCGCCTTGTCGAGGCCTCGTCCTGCGGCAAGTATGTCCAGATCCTCGATATTCAAAATTACATACTCCTCGGCAAAGGAGAGAGGATGAACGACGGAAGGGGCCGCGAGTCGATCCTCGCCGATTTGTTCGAGGCTGTGATCGGCGCCATTTATTTAGACGGCGGCATCGAGGCTGCCAGAAGATTCCTTTTTCAAAACCTTTCCCAGCAGATCAACGAAATCATGAAAAAACCACTGCACAACTGGAAGGCTCTTCTTCAGGACTATTCGCAAAAGACTTATCACCAGACTCCCATTTACGAGGTCATCGAAGAATCGGGCCCAGACCACAGTAAAACGTTTGTCATTTCCGTCCTGATCAACAAGGAGCAAGTCGGTCAGGGAACCGGATCGTCGAAAAAAGAAGCGCAGCAGCAGGCGGCGCAAAACGCGCTGCACCGGCTCGGATTCGAGGTCGACCATGGCGGTTAAGCAAAAGAGCGTCTGGTTTTGCGCAGACTGCGGGCATAAACAATTCAAGTGGTCGGGACAGTGTCCCAAGTGCGGCGAGTGGAACACCCTCCACGAAGAAGTCGAACTGACGGCCCAAGTAAAAAAATTTGAGTCCCAAGCCCTCAAGACAAGCAAGCCCGTCAGGATTCGGGATATCAAGCAGAACACAACTCCCCGCATGCTCACAAAGATCGAAGAGCTCGACAGGCTCATCGGCGGGGGCATCGTTCCCGGATCGCTCACGCTGGTCGGTGGCCATCCGGGCATCGGCAAATCAACCCTTCTGCTTCAACTTTCCAATGTGATGGCAAAGCAGGGACTGACCGTCCTCTACATTTCAGGCGAAGAGTCTGTGGAACAAACCTCTTTGCGGGCCAAACGGCTCGGCATCGACTCCGACAACCTCCTCCTTCTGAGCGAAACGCACTTCACCCACATCAAATCGCAGATCGACCAGGTTCAGCCCGACATCCTAATCGTCGATTCGATACAGATTGTCTATAAAGGGGAAATTCAATCCGCTCCCGGCTCGGTAACTCAAGTCAGGGAAACGACAACCGAATTCATGCATATCGCAAAGGGGATGAACATCGCCACATTTTTAGTCGGACACGTCACAAAAAGCGGAGAAATCGCCGGCCCTAAAGTTTTAGAGCACCTTGTCGACACCGTCCTCTACTTCGAGGGGGATAAAAACCAGCACTACCGAATGGTGCGCGTCGTCAAAAACCGCTTCGGGCCCACAGATGAAATCGCCGTTTTTCAGATGACTGAAACAGGTCTTGTCGAGGTGCAAAACCCCTCCCAAATCTTTTTGGAAGAAAGGAAAAAAGAAGTGTTGGGATCCACAATCGTTCCGACAATTGAAGGTTCGCGCCCGATTTTGATCGAGGTGCAAGCCCTTGTGACTCCCACTTCCTACCCCTCTCCCTCGCGAAAATCGGCGGGAATCGACCAAAACAGAATGGCTCTGCTTCTGGCCGTCCTTGAAAAAAGGCTCCGCTACCCTCTTCACCAATGCGACGTTTTCGTTTCCGTCGCAGGCGGCATGAAAGTCGTCGAACCGGCCGTCGACCTCGGCATCATCACCGCCGTCGCCTCATCGCTGCAAAACAAGATCGTCAATGCCGAAACTGCTGTCATGGGCGAAGTGGGCCTGAGCGGTGAAGTACGGAGCGTCCCCCGGATCGAGAACAGAATTAAAGAGGCGATACAAATGGGGTTTGAGAAGCTGATTATTCCGAAATACAACGCTAAAGGAATTTCAAAGGGGCTTCAAAGTAAAATCACGATCCACCCCGTTGAATTGGTGGAAGAGGCCATTCACGCGCTCCTGCCGCACGGGAATTAGTAAGAGCTTGCGATGATCGCTTCGGCGGCCGCTTTCAAAGTAAAAATGCCTTTCTCAAACCCGACCCTTTTTAGCAAATCATCGAGGTATTGGATCTCCGTTTCCAAGTGATCCTCTTTTGATTCCAGAAGAGCCAGCTTTCTTAGCAATTCATGTTCTTTCATAAAATCCCTCCTAATTTATCCATCAAGGGCTTCCCATCGTAGAATAGATTTATTAAGAATTGTTAAATTTCAACCCCCGATTGTGACCCTAATCGGCGGTGAGACGCTCTAGAAAATGATTAGATTTTTCAGATTCTCTAGGAAGCCATGTCTTTAGACATGGCTGACGAAGAAGATGGAAAAGATAGTTATTTTCTAGAGATGTTATCGCCGCGGATTAGTGCACAATCAGGTGTTCAAAGGCTAAGAGGCGCCTCTTGACCTCAAGCCCTTGGGAAAATCCTCCTAGAGAACCATCCGATGCAAGAATCCTATGACAGGGAACGAAAAATGGCCAGGGATTTTTCCCGCATGCCCGCCCTGCTGCGCGGAAAGCTTTTGGAGAGCCGCACTTTGCGGCCAATTCCTTATAGGCCATCGTTTCTCCCTGCGAAATATTCCTTAACTGCGACAAAACTTTTTCTTCAAATGGAGTCAGGCTGCGCAAAGCAAAAGGGAGATCCAATAACCATTCCTGTTTTTGTGAATAAGCCAGGCACCACCGATAAACCTTTTCCGCAAGGTCCGGGTCCCGGTCAACAATAAGATTAAAATCTTCGGCCGGAGCGAGGGCGACAGATCCGATTTCACCGCTATAGGCTTCAACGCGAACCGCTATTTTCGGCCCGGCCCCAAAGGAAAATTCCATCGACATATTCACACTCTCCTTTTATATTGAATGCATGCATTACAAAAATTACTTTTGGAAAAAAGGACTTCCTGCCGGCCTTCAAAAAATTGAAGATCCGATATCGGAACCTCAAAGCTACAAAATTGTATCCGATCCCTACAAAAAACGCATCTCTATAGAGAGCTACAAAAACGGAATCTTTGACGATCTTCTCTATGACTCTCTCATTTTAGATTTTCGGTGCCTCAATGAGCAGCAGCAAATGGGATGGCAAAAGCAGACGCTCGCCAGCTCGCCGGAAAAAGTTGTGACAGCCATCAGTGATTTAAATGACAGAGTGATTTTTTTAGAGCATCATTTTTTTAAATCTTCGCTTTGCGTCAAATGCGAAGTCTACAGCCCCCACGGTTGGCTCGCATCAATCCATCAAATGAATTATCAAGCTCTCGGTCATGAATTCAACGGGGTTATCCTCTATGATCGGGGCAGGCGCCCCGTGCTGAAAAAGATTTATGAAGTTGATGAAAACGAAGAATTTACCGAGCTCCTCGAAGAGACCCGGGACTTCGCCGGTGAATAGTTTTGCCCGGCTGTAGGCCGGGCAAACTTAAAATTAGTCGTTGTCTTGCGAGATGTACTGATCCTTGGCGGGCCGGGGCATCAGGCCGTCCTTGTAGAACCACTCGGTCTTCACGACATCTTCAATGTAGCGTCGATGGGGTCCGTGCTTTTTGCCTTCAAACCAGGTAATCTCTTCGGCAACCCGGTTGCCGTCGCGGTAGATTTTCTCCACTCCTTCCTTGCGGCCTTCTACATAAGGGATCTCCCTCCAGACCGTTCCGTTTTTGTAGATGACGGTAAGGCCGTGCTGCTTTCCCCCTATCCAGCTCTCGGAGGTTTGCGGCTCGCCGGAAGGGCAATAAGTTTGTCTTGTCCCTTCGATCGTTCCGCGTACAAGCGGAGTTTCGCTTTTGAGGACGCCATTGGGATGATAGGTCAATTGCATGACGGGAAAACCGTTTGAAATCTTTTCATTGTAAAGATGAGTGCCGTAAAAATCGCGCACGATGCGGAGCCCGTCTCCGTTGTCAACGCGCGATTCAAGTTGATTTTCCGGCGTGTAATATTCCCCGATGACAAGGCAGTCGCCTTCGTAGGTTTCCACGCTTTGCGGAGAAGAGCTCTCGAACCACTTGGTCAGCTCGGTTTGAGTGGGCGAAATAATCCGAATTTCTTCGCTTGGCCAGCCGTTTTCGCTGTTGTATGTCGTCTTGGCCAGCCGACCATTATCGTAAACCTCTATCCGCTGGATCGTATCGCTATGAGGAAACGTATAATTCGTCTCTCCATGAAGCCTGCCGCGGGCATATTGTTTGGTCACTTTCACCCCGTCGGCCAGCGTCGTGATCACCTGCCCGTCTTCTCCTCTTGACGACCAGTCGTCGGAAGCCACTTCGACTCCATATTTATGGACATATCTTTGCTTGACGACTTTGTCTTTTCCGGATTTAGCGCACGATGTCACTGATACGGCTATGAGTGCTGCTGTTAAAATTTTGAGTTTTCTCATCCTTTCCCCCAAATTAAATGACTGATTTGCCTAATAATTTTAATGTTTCTTCTGTCAAACGGGAGTGTTCCTGATCAACATCCTGCTGAGAAACTGTCTTGTCTTGAGAGCGGTAAACCAATCGAATGGTCACATTTTTACGACCTTTACCGATCCGTTCGCTGCGATAAATATCCAATAAGAAAGTATCTTCGAGCAAATTCGATCCAAGACTTGAAATCGCCTTGAAGATACTGTCTACCGGCTCCTCCTCGATCATCGTGATTGTCCAGTCCCTTGACGAGGAGGGATAAAGAGGTATTTCATGCATCTTCTTCCGCTCGGCCCTCACTTGCAGCAGGTCGTGAAGATTGAATTCGGCGTAGTAAACTTTTTGCGCGATGCCGACCTCGCGGGTCACTCGAGGATGGATCTCTCCCAATGTCGCTATTGTCATATCCCCGACTTTGGCTGAAGCCTGCCTACCGGGATGAAAGGCCTTCAAATCGCTTTTCACAAATTCAAGACCGCTTACAGACAAAGCCCTCATTACATTTTCAAAAATCCCTTTGAGATCGTAAAAATCAACGTCCCGAGGTTTTTCTTTGTAGTAATAAGGCTGGGCAGCGCCTGTCAGAAGAATACCCGCCGCAGACTGTTCCCTAAACTGATCTTCCTTATGAAAATGCACCCTGCCGATTTCAAAAGCGGACAAATGCAGCATCTGCCTGTCCTGGTTATACTTGACCACTTGAAGCATACCGGGCATCAAAGAAGGTCTGAGAACTGATTGATCAAGGGAAGACGGGTTTTTCACTCTTATGATTAAATCTTCGGTAATCGCCCCTTCCTGCACAAGCTTTACCTGTTCGGGGCTGATCAGATCGCATGTCAAAATTTCCTGCAGCCCTTCGGCTATAAGCCGCTCCCTCGTTTTCCTCTCAAAAAGAAAGATAGGCGCATGGGGCGTATCGGAACCGACATATCTGCCTGCGCTCTTCGGTATGTTGTCATAACCATAAATTCTGGCAACTTCTTCAATTAGATCGATTTCCCCCGAAACATCAACTCTGTAGGTCGGAACTTCAACTTCAAGCGTATCGGAGTCTTTCCATTCCGCGGAAAAGCCGAGGCGGTCAAAAACATCTTCAACCTCTCCCGAGCTCAGCCGCGTCCCTAAAATATCGTTTGTTCTTCCCACTCGGCACGAAATGATTTGCGGTTTGAAGTCTCTTTTTTTCTCGTCGATAAATCCTTTTGCAATCTTTCCCCCGGAAACCTCCCTCATCAGGGCGGCCGCCCGGTCTAAGGCCGGCAGGACATTATTGGGGTCGCACCCCCGCTCGAATCTTTTGGAGGCCTCGGAAATCAGTCCATAGTGCTTGCTTGCTTTTCTGATAATTCCCGGTTCGAACGCTGCCGATTCGATCAAAACATTCACTGTGGCCCCGCTCACCTCGCTGTCAAAACCGCCCATGACCCCGGCTAGGGCAATGGGCTGCGACTTGTCGCAAATGAGAAGAAATCCTTCCTGAAGAGTGCGGTTTTTCTCGTCCAAGGTTTTGATCACTTCCCCTTCTTTCGCGGCTCTGACGTGAATCTCTCCGCCATCCACCTTATCGAAGTCGAACGCGTGGAGAGGGTGCCCCATTTCCATGAGGACGTAATTGGTGACGTCGACAATATTGTTGACGGAACGGATCCCCACCTTCCCAAGAGCCTGCTGCAGCCAAAGGGGGGAAGGGCCGACTGCCGCATTCTCAACAAGACGGCATGCATAACGAGGACACTTTTCGTCATCATGAATCTTGACCGAAACTTTCTCGGCGGTAATCGTATCGCTTTCTTCAACAATTTTTGCATCGGGGCGCTTATAAGGAATCCTCAGAGCGGCCGAAAGCTCCCTGGCAACCCCCAAAAGGCTTGCCGTGTAGCCGAGGTTCGGGGTCAGGGCGACCTCCAGAACATCCTCTTCGTACAGCTTCTTGAGATCGGCGCCGGTTTCAGCATCTTCCGGCAGCTCGATGATCTTCTCATGGTCTTCCGAAAGCCTGAGTTCTTTTTCCGAACAGAGCATTCCAAAAGATTCCACGCCGCGGATTTTGGCTTTTTTAACCTTAAAAACTTTTCCGCTCTCTTCTTCTATAGTGCCCCCAACGCGGCAAAAGGCGGTTTTGAGCCCTTTACGGCAGTTTGGAGCTCCGCAGACGACCTGAACGAGCTCCTCGCCGTCGGTAACGGAAGCGACTTGAAGATTATCGGCATTCGGGTGTTTGCTGCAGCCTGTCACTTCTCCGATAACAACATTGTCAAAAGATGGGGAGAAGCTGTCGACGGATTCGACTTCAAGCCCGAGCATCGTCAGCGTGTGGGCGATTTCGCTTGGGGCCTGCTGAATATCAATGTATTTTTTTAACCAGGAAAGGGGAATTTTCATAATTTTAATGATTCTTTTCAAGTGTTCAACATTAACAGATTACCAAAACTTCAGCGATAACTCAATAAAAAAACAGTCGTTGACAATAAACTTTTTAACGCATTATGATTAGTGTTCTCCAAACATAAAAATTAGAGGAAATTATGGAACAAACGCTATCTATCATCAAGCCCGACGCAGTAAGCAAAAACCACATCGGCGCCATCATCGACCGATTTGAAAAAGCCGGCCTTAAAGTAGTCGCCGCTAAAATGAAGCATCTCAGCAGGGAAGATGCCGAAGGCTTTTACGCCGTTCACAAAGAACGCCCTTTCTTCAAAGATCTGGTCGATTTTATGATTTCCGGCCCTGTATTGATCATGGTCCTCGAAGGCGAAGACGCCATAAGAAAAAACCGCGACATTATGGGCGCGACAAACCCCGAAGAAGCCGCTCCCGGAACGATCCGCGCCGATTTTGCCAAAACCATTGATGAAAACGCCGTCCACGGCTCCGACGCCCCGGAAACGGCCAAGTTTGAGATCAGCTATTTCTTCGGCCCTAAGGAAATCCTGGAGAGGTCGCGATGAAGCTCTTGGCTTCCCTCGCCCTTTTTCTCTGCTGCCTCTCCGGTCTTGCGGGAGAACAGACGCTGGCGCTCATCAAGCCAAACGCCGTCGAAGGCAACCATATCGGAGAGATTCTGAACATTTACGAAGAAGGCGGCCTGAAAATCGCCGCCCTGAAAATGACCAGGCTCTCACCTGAAAGGGCGGAAAAATTTTATCACGAGCATAAAGAAAAGCCCTTTTTTGCCGAGCTTACCCGGTTCATGTCGTCCGGCCCCATTGTCGCCATCGTGCTCGAAGGGGTTTTAACAGTTATCCTTGAACTTATTTAAACTTGCTCATATATTATCAGTATGAGTAAGTTTGTGACAATCGGGCAAGCTGCAAAATGGCTTGGTGTTTCTTCTCAAACACTTCGCAGATGGGAACGAGAAGGACGTATAGAGCCTCCACAGCGCACGTCGGGCGGACAGCGCCGATATGAATTATCCAAAATAGCAAATGAAAAACGTCAACCAGCAGCCAAGAATCGAAAAACA